>JAQSXQ010000386.1 GCA_029256565.1 Mycobacterium sp. | reverse complement strand
TCGAGTGACGTCATCGTCGCGATCGCGGGCGCGGGCACTTTCG
The DNA here is from genome assembly GCA_029256565.1 of Mycobacterium sp. GTDB lineage: Bacteria > Actinomycetota > Actinomycetes > Mycobacteriales > Mycobacteriaceae > Mycobacterium. The sequence goes on along the minus strand of JAQSXQ010000386.1, from coordinate 3,706 downwards.
ACACGCTTGCAGACAACTTCTCGGCGCTCCGTCCTAGGCCTCACAGTGCGATCAACATCGTAGTCGAGGCCGTGCGCTGCGCCGGTCGAACACGGGACGATGCGCATATCCGCGTGCGGCTCAACGCGTCACCTCCGCAACGCATGTCGCCGCCGTGCAGATACAGCAAATTCGTAGTTGCCCGCTTGGCTCTCAATGCCACCAATGCTAACGAACTCGACGCCGGCTGCGACCCATTTGCGCAGGTCTCGAACCGACGCGGTGACGAGTGAATTGTCCGCCGCGCGTTCTCCACCGCGGTACACGGTTTGCCGGTATCGTCCGACGCCGGGAATGAGATTCGCAAGCCCACTCACCGAAACTGGAGCGGCAGTGTCTCTTGAGTTCAGGCCACCATTTCGGCGGCGCAAGCGTGACAACGGCATTGGCGTGGCGCTGTCCATGCTCCTGTCGATGCTGCTCGTCACCGCACTCGGCGCCCCTGCTGCGGCGCACGCCGACCCACTGAACTCGAACCTCGAGCCCGGTGCGGAACTGTCCCTGCCATGGATCGGGCTCGGGTTGCCGCCGGAGATCACCCTGGCCGGGGTCAACACCAACCAGGACTTCACCGTTCCCGTGCCGTCCGGTTTCGCGGTCACTCGACTGCGAGGTCTGATCCACTCCCCGGTGGACTTCGGCGCGGGCTTCGTGGAGATCGTCGACGGCACCGGACGATTCCTCGCAACCGTGGACCTCCCCGCCGTCACGCCGAGCCAAGCCGTGGTGCCGTTCGACGTCGACGTGTCCGCGGCGACGGTGACCGATGCGCGGCTCGCACTCTCGCTGACGGTGCGAGAGCCGGGACGGCCCGCCCAGGAACGATGTGGGCTCGGCGAGCGCGTCGTCATCAGTGATCTCACGGCAGTGTTCGCCGGGGCCGAGCCCGCACCGACCACGATCGCGACGTTCTTCCCGTCCGTCCTGCAGCGCGTCGTGATTCACGCCCCGGTCGACGCCGACGATGCCGAACGGCAGGCGGTGCTGACACTCGCTTCTGCGATCTCCCGCATGTACCGGCCGCAAGCGGTGGCGATCACCGTGGTCAACCAGCCTCGCGGTGCCGCGCCACCGCCGGCACCCCAGCTCACCCGTGCCATCGTGGTCGAGCGCGGCGATGCCGGCCTCGAAATCGTCAACGCCGACAGGGCCAACGTCTTCCTCAAGGTGACCGGCCGCGGTGACCAACTCGCGGATCAAGCGTCCCTCGTGGTCAACGAGTTGCAGGCGCTGGCACAGGTCCCGACCGCGCGCGTCGACAAGGCGGGCTCGGTGACCGCCTCCGGACCACAGGCCGACGAGATGACCTTCGGTGACCTGGATCTCGCAGGGGAGACCGCCGTATTGCGGACCGGCAAGCTCACCGTGGGCGTCGACCGAGCGGCGCTGGGCGCCCGCGTCGACGGTGTGAAGGTGCACCTGCTGGCCACCCACACCCCGGTCTCGGCCATGGATTCCGCCACGCTGATGGTCAGCGTGAACGGGCAGGCGGTACACGCCACACCTCTCAACGACAGCGGGCGCGTCGACGCGACGTTCGAGGTGCCCGGTGAATTCCTCAGGCAGCGGGTCGGTTTCGAGTTCGACCTGACGTTCAGCCCGCGCCAGTTGTGCAGCCCGACCATTGCGCCGATGGCATTCCAGCTCGACCCCAGATCGACCATGACGGTTCGGCGCGACGGCCCGCCGCTGGGCGGCTTCGACGCCGTGCCCTCGGAGCTGACCCCCGAATTCCTGGTGGCGCTCGACGGAAGCAACGCCAACCAGCTCGACTACGCGACGCGGGTCGTGGCCGAGATCGCGCGCCAGTCCGGCAACGACCTGGCGCCCCGCGTCGTCGACGTCAAGGCCGCGGCCGACGCCAGCACCGGCGCGCTGATCGTGGCGAACGCCGCCACGGTCAAGCAGACCTCGATGCGTCCGCCGATCGGTGGCGAGGGCAGCGACGTGCAGGTCGACCTGCGGGACGAACTGCGCGCCGACATCGATCGCGGGCTGGCCTCGGTGCAGGTGTTCGCCGACGAGCCCCGCGAACGCACGGTCGTCCTCGTCACCACCAGTGGTGCGTGGTCGCTGGCGGAGCCGTTGTTCTCCTACCTCGATCAGCTGCCCGGGGGATGGGCCGGTGTCGACGGGAACGTGCTGGCAGCCGGCACCGACGGGACCGTCACCACCCTCACGATCCAACCGGGCGACACCGCGCAGGCGGCGGCACCCGAAGGCGGTACCGACCGTTCGGTGTGGCTGGCGGTCGGCGCCGGATTGCTCGTACTCGCCGCGCTGGCGTTGGGCGCCGCGCTGTTGTGGCGCCGCCGGCGCACCCCAGCGACGGACGGAGCGGCTCGGCACGAAACCCCCTGAGCCGATCGTGGTTCGGGGGTCCGCAGGCGATCCACCATTCGGAACGAGGCGTCATGACTTCGGAATTCAACGGACACATAGAACTCGACGTCCGCGACTCGACACCGGACTGGGGCCCGTACGCCGCGCCGACCGCGCCGCCGGGCTCACCCAACGTGCTCTACCTGGTCTGGGATGACACCGGCATCGCCACCTGGGACTGCTTCGGCGGACTGGTCGAGATGCCCGCGATGAGCCGGCTTGCCGAACGCGGCGTACGGCTGTCGCAATTCCACACCACCGCACTGTGTTCGCCAACCAGGGCATCGCTGCTGACCGGACGCAACGCCACGACGGTCGGCATGGCCACCATTGAGGAGTTCACCGACGGCTTCCCCAACTGCAACGGCCGCATCCCCGCCGACACCGCACTGCTGTCGGAGGTGCTCGAGGAGCGGGGCTACAACACCTACTGCGTTGGCAAGTGGCACCTGACCCCGCTCGAGGAATCGAATCTGGCTGCCACCAAACGGCATTGGCCGCTGGCGCGCGGCTTCGAGCGGTTCTACGGGTTCATGGGCGGCGAGACCGACCAGTGGTATCCCGACCTCGTGTACGACAACCACCCGGTGACGCCGCCGGCCACCCCGGAAGATGGCTACCACCTGTCGAAGGACCTCGCGGACAAGACGATCGAGTTCATTCGCGACGCCAAGGTGATCGCGCCCGACAAGCCGTGGTTCTCCTACGTCTGCCCGGGCGCGGGGCACGCGCCGCACCACGTCGCCAAGGAGTGGGCCGACAGGTACGCCGGTACGTTCGACATGGGCTACGAGCGCTACCGCGAGATAGTGCTCGAGAACCAGAAGGCGCTCGGCATCGTCCCGCCCGACACCGAGCTGTCGCCGATGAACCCCTACCTCGACGTGACCGGCCCGAACGGGGAACCGTGGCCGCTACAGGACACGGTCCGGCCGTGGGACGGACTCGACGACGACGAGAAGCGACTCTTCAGCCGCATGGCCGAGGTATTCGCCGGGTTCCTCACCTACACCGACGCCCAAATCGGCCGAATCCTGGACTATCTCGAGGAATCCGGGCAACTCGACGACACGATCGTCGTGGTGATCTCCGACAACGGCGCCAGCGGTGAGGGCGGGCCGAACGGCTCGGTCAACGAGGTCAAGTTCTTCAACGGGTACATCGACACCGTCGCCGAGAGCATGCGCTTCTACGACCAGCTGGGTGGTCCGGAGACCTACAACCACTACCCGATCGGGTGGGCGATGGCGTTCAACACGCCCTACAAGCTGTTCAAGCGCTACGC
>JAQSXQ010000385.1 GCA_029256565.1 Mycobacterium sp. | reverse complement strand
ATCAGCGTTGTCTCCTCTTCGCGCAAGCGCTCATCAGCGCGACGCGACGAGATCGTCCGCCAGCACCGCCCTACCCGCGGCGACGATGCGGGTCAGCTCGTCGAGGTCCTCGGGTGCGGGCATGATGAGCGGCGCGCGAACCGGGCCGGCCTCGATGCCCTCCATCGTCACGCCTGCCTTGATCAGCGAGACGGCGTAGCCGGGCACGGTGTCGCGCAGTCGAACCAGCGGGTGGAAGAACTCGCGCAGCAGCGCCGCGGTGCGCGGCTCGTCACCGCGCTCGAGTGCGTCGTAGAACGCCAGTGCCAGTTCGGGAGCGAACGCGAACGTCGCCGACGAGTACAGCGTCACGCCGATCGCGCGGTACGCCTGCTGGGACACCTCGGCGGTGGGCAGGCCGTTGAAGAACTGGAACGGCTTGCCGGTCGGGGCGAGCGCATCGGTCACGGCGCGCACGATCCTGGCCACCCGGTCGATGTCGCCGGTGCCGTCCTTGAAGCCCACCACGTTCGGGATGTGCGCGACCTCGATGGCCGATGCCTCGGTGTAGCGGGCGTTGGAGCGGTTGTAGACGATCACCGGCAGGTCGGTCGCGCCTGCGACCTCGCGGGTGTAGGCGATCAGGCCCTCCTGCGGCATGGTCACCAGGTACGGCGGCAGCAGCAGCAGGCCGTCGGCACCGGCCTCGGCTGCCAGCCGGGCGAAGATCTTCGCCTGGGCGACGGATCCGCCCGCACCGGCGTAGACGGGCACCCGTCCACCGGCCACCTCGACGGCGGTCCGCACGATCTCCGCGAACTCGTTCGACTCGAGCGCGTGGAACTCCCCTGTGCCGCAAGCGATGAACACACCACCGGGGCCGGCGTCGATACCCCTGCCGACGTGCTCGGCGAGCGCGGTCAGGTCGACCTCACCGGTCTCGGTGAACGGTGTGACGGGGAAGAACAGGACTCCATCGAGGGGTGAAGCGGGCATGGCGGAACTCCTTTTCACGGAAGTGAGTGGCTCTGGCGGGTGGATGGGTGAGCCGGAGTCCTCCGGCGGGTGATCAGTCTCGGGTGAGTTCGCCGTCGATCCGGCGCCATGCCCCGTCGGGGTTGCCATCGGCGATGGCGCTGGGCAGCAAGGCCTTCGGTACGTCCTGGTAGGCAACCGGCCGCAGGAAGCGCTCGATGGCGCGCCCGCCCACCGAGGTGGTCCGCGAGTCCGACGTCGCGGGGAACGGGCCGCCGTGCACCATGGCGTAGCCGACCTCGACACCAGTGGGCCAGCCGTTGAACAGGATTCGGCCCGCCTTGGTCTCCAGCGTCGGGAGCAGCGTGCGCGCCGCCTCGAGATCGGTGTCGTCGGCGTGCACCGTGGCCGTCAGCTGTCCTTCCAGACCCGCTGCGACGGTCGACATCTCGTCGACGTCGGCACATCGGACGATCAGGCTCGACGAGCCGAACACCTCGCCCTGAAGCACCTCGGAGCCGGCGAACGTGGGTGCGTCGGTGCTGAACAACGCCGGGCGACACGCCACCGGGTTGTCGCTGTCGGCGCCGCGCTCGACCAGATCGGCCTCGGCGGACAGCGCGTCGACGCCGGATGCGTAGCTCTTCGCGATCGTCGGGGTGAGCATCGGGGTGGCCGACGACTGGCTCAGCGCCTCGCGTGCTGCGGCGACGAAGGCGTCGAGGCCGGGCCCGTCGACGGCGATCACCAGGCCGGGGTTGGTGCAGAACTGTCCGGACCCCATGGTCAGTGAGCCGACGAATGCACGGCCCAGGTCGCCACCGCGGGTCGCGAGCGCGCCGTCGAGCAGGAAGACCGGGTTGATCGAACTCATCTCCGCGTACACCGGGATGGGTTCGGGCCTGCCTGCGGCCGCGGCGACGAGCGCAAGCCCGCCGCCACGCGATCCGGTGAAGCCGACGGCCTTGATCCGCGGGTCGGTCACCAGTGCGGTCCCGAGGCCGGGGCCGGAACCGAACAGCAGCGAGAAGGTGCCGGGGTGCAGGCCCTCGGCGGTGACGGCGTCGGTAATGGCGCGGGCCACCAGCTCGGAGGTGCCGGGGTGGGCGTCGTGCGCCTTGACGACGACGGGGCAGCCCGCGGCAAGAGCCGACGCGGTGTCGCCGCCGGCGACCGAGAAGGCCAGGGGGAAGTTGCTGGCGCCGAATACCGCTACGGGTCCGAGCGGGATGGCCCGTTGGCGAATGTCGGGACGCGGCAGCGGCTTGCGGTCGGGCAGCGCGGGGTCGATGCGGGCGCCGGTCCAGCTGCCCTCGCGCAGGATCGCGGCGAAGAGCTTCAGCTGGCCGGTGGTGCGGCCGACTTCGCCGGTGATCCGGGCTTGCGGAAGTCCGCTCTCGGCGACGGCACGGGCGATCAGGGGTGCGGCGATGGTCTCCAGGTTGGCGGCGATCGACTCGAGGAAGCGGGCGCGCTGCTCGGAGGTCGTGGCCCGGTAGGGGCCGAACGCCTCGGCGGCGGCTGAGCAGGCGGCGTCGACGTTCGACTCGTCGCCGTAGCGGTAGCCGGGGTCGAGCAGGGTTCCGTTCGCGGGGTCGAAGCCGCGGATCTCCTGTCCGGTGCCGGTGACGAGCTTGCCTGCGATGAGCATCTGTCCGGTGAGTCGAGTGGACTCGGCGATGGTTGCTGTCACGCGCCCAACGCTATTGCCCCCACCGATACATGTCCAAGACCAATTTGGCAGCGACTAATGCAGAGCCTGCATCAGTGGGTCATGCGGATTTCTGGTCCCGATCCGTCAGCAGGCGCAGGACGTCGTGGCCCAGCCGACGCAGCTGTTCCGGTTCCAGAGCGGTGGAGGGAACGAGCGTCACCCCGTCCGCGACGCCCGCCGAGTCGATATCGGCGATCAGGCCCGTCAGCCCGGCGACCGTGCCCGCGTAGTGCACCGTCCCGGTGTCGCCGATCGACCGGAAGTCACCGGGGACCGCCACGGCGACGTCCAGGATGACCGCGACGTCGGCGCCGTCGGCGTGGATTCGGTCGGTGCGCCGCTTGGCGCGCTGCAGGTCGGGCGCGGTCAACCGGACGACCGGTCCGCCGCCCGCCGTCAACTCACTGAGGTCGCCGGGGTCACTGCCTGTCTGATCTGCCACGAAGAGCCGCACCTCCGCGAGGCTAGCGACGGAGTCTGGCATCGACGAGGGTTCCGCTCAGGGCGAGTTCATCGGGATGGACCGGTGGTACCGCCACGGTGCGGCGCGCGGCGGCGGGCACGGCGCGGTTAGTAGTTTGTAGCCGTGACAGCAGAGAGTGGCGACGTCGGACTCCAAGGACAGGACCTACTCGGGATTCCGGCTCAGTACCTGCTCTCGGAGATGGCGCCGCCACCGCGGACGCTCATCGACATCCTCTACGCCACGGCCGAGCGTCACCCCGACGCGCCTGCCCTCGACGACGGGGACGTGCAGCTCACCTACGCCGAGTTGATCGCCGACGTCGAGGAGAGCGTGGCCTGGCTGGCGCAGCGGGGCATCGGACGCGGTGACCGCATCGGCATCCGGATGCCGTCGGGCAGCTACGCGCTCTACGTCGCGATCCTCTCGACGCTCGCGGCGGGCGCCGCCTACGTTCCCGTCGACGCCGACGATCCCGACGAGCGCGCCGCACTGGTGTTCGGCGAGGCCGGCGTGGTCGGCGTCATCACCGAACAGGGCCTGGTCCGCGGCCACGGTTCGTCGCGGGGGTGGCGCGCGGGAAAGCCGATGGTCCGCGACGACGCCTGGATCATCTTCACCTC
>JAQSXQ010000384.1 GCA_029256565.1 Mycobacterium sp. | reverse complement strand
TTGCGCCGCGCACGGTCAGACCTTCGCCGACAGCGAGACGTCGATGTTGCCGCGGGTGGCCTTGGAGTAGGGGCAGACCTCGTGGGCCTTGGCCATCAGGTCGTCGGCGGCGTCCTGCTCGAGTCCGGGCAGGTAGCCGATGAGGTTGGCGGTCAAGCCGAACCCGCCCTCTGAGTCCTTGCCGAAGCCGATCTGCGCGGTGATGCCGCTGGCGTCGTCGATGGAGATCTTCTCGTTGCGGGCGACGAGCCGCAGTGCACCGAGGAAGCAGGCCGACCAGCCGGCCGAGAAGAGCAGTTCGGGATTGACGCCCTCGCCGCTGCCGCCCATCTCCTTCGGGGGCCGCGTGTCGAGGTCGATCTTCTGATCCGTGGACTTGACGTGGCCGTCGCGGCCTCCGCCGGTTGCCGTGGACTCTGCCGTGTAGACGACTTCGATGCTCACCGCATCGATCATGCCGAGTTCGGCGCGATAGCGAAAGTGAGTCGGTGGGAGGTCAGAACACCGTTACGGGTGGGCGGAGCTGGGTGGGCTAGATAACGGGTGGGCGGAGCTGGGTGGGCTAGAAAACGGTAAGCGTGCAGTACGTCCGCGCGGGCGAGGGGTACGGCCAGGCGAACTGCCCCGCTTCGGCCGGGCACGCCTGCTGGTCGCGCACGTCGAGTCGCTGGGTGATCTGGACCAGCAGACCGTCGTGGCCCCGTTCGGTGCAGTCGGCGCGCTGCACGACGCCGATCGGCATGTCCAGGACGTAGCAGTGGTTGGCGACGAGGTTGGGTACCAGGCACAGCCGCGACGTGGTCGGGTCTGCTTCCGAAAGGTGTTGGTACTCCTTGCTCGGGCAGAGGCCTGCGTCGTTGGCGGTGGCGCCGACGGTGTAACTCGCGTCCACGCTGCAGGGCACCTTCTCGGCCCGCAGGGACGCCGCCGTGTCGGGGGTGCTCGCCGGGATCTCGACGCAGTCGCCCACCTCGAAGACGTCCATGCTGGCGCGGGGCAGTGGTTCCGGGCGGAGGCCGCAGCCGGCCGCCATGGCGACGACCGCAACCGCGAGGGCGATCGAGAAGCGGGCGTGACGGGAGCGCGTCATGGTTAGCGACACTCTCACGAGGAGACGCCGTAAGCCACAGGAACATCAAAGTTCTCAATGGTCCCACAGACCACATGAGAATTACAGCATTGCGATTCGTTGGCGTGTCACCCGGGGCGCCCCCGCCCGCCGAAACTGCTGGGAGATCGCGATTCTGGCGAGAAACGCGATCTCCCCGCAGTCTCGGCAAGTAGGCGAGGGTGGCTAGCCCTGGCCGGACCGCACGCCTTCCTCGACCTTCTTGCCCAGATCGGCGTCGACGTTGCGCCAGTACTCGAACACCCGCGACAGCACGGGCTCCTTCACGCCGTCGGAGACGTGACCGATGATGTTGCTGGCCAGGCGATCTCGCGCTTCGTCGTCGAGCACCTCGCGAACCAGGGTGCCCGCCTGACTCCAGTCGTCGTCCTCGGCACGCGGTGTGTAGGCCGCGCGCACCATGTCGCCGTCGGAGGCCCAGTGCGCCTCGGCGACCCGCCGCGGATCGTCGGCCACCGGGCCGCCCATCGAGTTCGGCGTGTACACCGGGTCGGTCGCGAGCTTCATGCGCATCGCCCCGTCCTTCGAGTAGGCGTTCACCTCGACCTTGGGTTCGTTGACCGGAATCTGCTTGTAGTTCACGCCGAGTCGCGCGCGGTGCGCGTCGGAGTAGGAGAAGCCACGCGCCAGCAGCATCTTGTCCGGCGACAGACCCGTACCGGGAACCACGTTGTTCGGCTCGAACGCCGCCTGCTCGATCTGGGAGTGGTAGTCGACGACGTTGCGGTCGAGCGTCATCGTGCCGACGTCGATCAGCGGGTAGTCGGCGTGCGGCCACACCTTGGTCAGGTCGAACGGGTTGATGCGGTAGGTCTTGGCGTCCTCGAACGGCATGATCTGCATCTTCAGCGTCCAGGTCGGGTGGTCGCCCGCCTCGATCGTGTCGTAGAGGTCGCGCTGGTGGTAGTCGGCGTCCTCCCCGGCGAGACGGTCGGCGTCCTCCTGGGTGAGGAAGTCGACGCCCTGGTCGGTCTTGAAGTGGTACTTCACCCAGAACATGTCACCGGCGGCGTTGATCCAGCTGTACGTGTGGCTGGAGTAGCCGTTCATGTGTCGCCACGTCTTGGGGATCCCGCGGTCGCCCATCAACCAGGTCACCTGGTGCGCCGACTCGGGGACGAGCGTCCAGAAGTCCCACTGCATGTTGTGGTCGCGCAGGTTGTTGGCGGCCATGCGCTTCTGCGACCGGATGAAGTTCTGGAACTTCATCGGGTCCTTCATGAAGAAGACGGGCGTGTTGTTCCCGACGAGGTCGAAGTTGCCCTCGGTCGTATAGAACTTCAGCGAGAAGCCGCGCGGGTCGCGCCACGTGTCTGGGCTGCCCCGCTCGCCCGCCACGGTGGAGAACCTGGCCAGCATCTCCGTCTTCACGCCGGGTTGGAACACGGCCGCCTTGGTGTACTGGCTGACGTCGTTGGTGACCTCGAAGTGGCCGAACGCACCGCCGCCCTTGGCGTGCGGCTGACGCTCGACGATGCGCTCCCGGTTGAAGTTCGCCATCTGCTCGATCAGGTAGTGATCCTGCAGGAGGAGCGGACCGTCCGGTCCCACCGACAGCGAGTGCTCCAGGCTGGGTACCGGCGCACCCGAGTCGGTAGTGGCGATCTTTTCGGTCATCTGGTTCTCCTCTTGGCGGGCGGCTTCCGGGCTGGGCCGCAACGGACACCTGGGGTATCCGCAGCGCGAATACCCCAGGACCGGGCCACGGGAAACCGCCAGTCAGCGCGGCGGCGCCGGGGCGGTCGACGACGGCGACTGGCCGGGGGTGCCAGGGCTGCCGGGTGCGCCCGGGTTCTCCCCGCCCGGCGTACCGGGTCCACCGGGACCGAATGGACCGAAGCTGCCGCCGGGCCCGCCTGGGAAGACGAAGCCGGGACCGGGCCGCACCATCGGGCCCATCGGGAACGACTGCGGCGGTCCGCCGCGGTGCATCATGACGTCACCACGGCCGTGTCCGCCGCCGTGACCGCCCGAGTGCGCACCGAGCACGAAGCCGGTGCCGAAGATGACGGCGACGATGAACACGACGCCTGCGACGATGCCGACCCAGGCGGCGATCAGCGGAACCTTGGCCGACCGGCGCGGTCGTTCGGTCGCGTAGACGGGTTGGACGTCTGGGTGCAGCGGTGGTCCCACGGGAGGGATGGGACCCGTGACGGGTTCGGTGGCGGGGTCGGAGGCCGAGGTAGATGGGGTGGACGGCGTTGTTTCACTCATGGCACCGATGGTGGTCGTCGCCGCAATGCGCTGCTTCTGAATTACCTTTGAATACCCTGTGAGCACTGTCCCAGCCGGTTTCGTCACGGCGGCTTCGAGGTACACCGAGATCGTGCCCGGTGAACGCCGGGCTATGAGACGAAGGAGTCGGACATGAGCGGATTGGACAAGGCCAAGAACAAGGTCGACGACCTCGGCGGCCAGGCCAAGGAAGCGGCCGGCCACGCCACTGGCGACGAGAGCACCAAGAACGAGGGCAAGGCCGACCAGGTCAAGGCCAACCTGAAGGACGCCGGCGAGAAGGTCAAGGACGCCTTCAAGAAGTAGGCATCCTCGACAGTTCGATTTCGGCCCGCCACCCACCCGGTGGCGGGCCGAATCGCGTCTAGGGCTTCAGTGGGTTGACCGCGAA
>JAQSXQ010000383.1 GCA_029256565.1 Mycobacterium sp. | reverse complement strand
CCGAACCACCCGGGGTCACCCGCCGGCTCCGAGAACTCCATGCCGCGGAAGTAGTGCTGCCGCACGTTGCGATCGAAGTGGTTCTGCAGCGACTGCTCGACGATCTGATGCGGCAACAGCACGGTGGCTCCCCAGGTTTGGCAACGTCTGTTGTCACCTTACCGGCGTCAGCTGGCCGGCCGCCACCGCTTGATGAAGTCGGTCTCCGGCCATTCCTCGTGCGCCGCCATCAGCTCGTACATCGTTGCGCGGTCGATCGACTCGCGGATGATGTCGGCGTGCCCGGCGTGCCTGGTCAACTCCTCGACCAGGTGCAGTGCAACCCAGCGCACCGGCCAGCTCTCGACGTCCTTCGGGAACCAGGGCACGTCGCCCGGCACCGGGACCGGGGTGTCGAGATCCTTCTCGGCGAACACCGCGAGGACCTCGTCGTTGGCCTTGCGGAGGTCCTCGAGCAGGTCGACCAGGTTCTCGTCGTCACGCATGACGTGCTGATCCTGGTATCCGGCCATCTGCTCCTCGAACGGGCGAGGATCCGGCGGCGGGAACTCGGGCGCGCACGCGGCGCGCTCGGCCCACCCACGCTGGACGAAGGCGGCGTGCTTGATCAGCCCGCCGATCGACAGGGCGCTCACCGACGGCGTGGACCGGGCCTGCTCGTCGGTCAGGCCGTGGGCGACCGAGAAGAACGCATTCTGGTTGAACGCGAGGAACTCGATGAGCGTCTGGCGCTCGCCGTCGGCGGGTGGGGGCATTCCGGGCATCAGTGCTTCTCCTCAGTGTTGATGTCGTGGTTGGTGTGGACGTACAGATCGCGGAGGAGCGCCATCTCGGCGCCGTGGTGGATGACTTCGCGGTTGATGTGCAGGACCAGCACGCTCATCGGATGGTCGGCGTACGGCCCCTCAGCGGGCCCGCACGGCCGGGCCAGGCCGTCGGCGTCGAGGCTGCGCACCCCCGAGATCCAGCGGGCGTACTCGTCGTCGAGCTGCTGTAGCGCCGTCGCGGCATCGGTGGCATACGGCCACGACTCGTAGGACGCCGGTGGGCCGCCGAAGTGGGAGTGGCTGCGCATCGCGAACACCCCGACGATGACGTGGGCCATCCGCCACGCGATCGTCGTGAACGGCTCCGGTTGCGGTGGCGGATAGCTGAAGTCGATGCCGCCATCGGCATGCACCGTCCAGCAGCCGGGGACCGGCTGCCAGAAGTACTCGTCGTCGGAGAGGCCGTCGAGCCGGGGGCGCAACTGCTGCGTCCAGTGGTAGTCGAGCTGATCGGCCAACTGCGAGGTGAGGGTCGTCGGGTCGGTCATGGCACAAGCGTCGCACCCGCATAGGACAGTTTCGGTCCTATGAGTTCGAGCTGCATGAACCGGCGCGCCGCGGGCATGCCGCGAGCGTGAATCAGATGCCGTCGAAGGCGCCCGGACTGCTGCTCGGCCTCGGGTTCGGTGGTTTCGTCGACGGCATCGTGCTGCACGAGATCCTGCAGTGGCACCACATGATCAGCAGCACGCGATCACCGGACACCCTGGCCGGCCTCGAGGTCAACGTCGTGGCAGACGGCTTCTTCCACGTCGGCACGTGGCTGCTCGTCATGGCCGGCACCACCATGACCGTCGTGTCCTGGCGGCAACGTCGACTGGCACCCAACTGGTCGTTCCACTTCGGGCTGCTGCTCGCGGGTTGGGGCGTGTTCAACGTCGTCGAGGGTCTGATCGACCACGTCCTGCTCGAGGTGCACCACGTACGCGACGACCTCGGCGGCCCACTGGCGTGGGACCTCGGCTTCCTGGCGTTCGGCGTGGTCCAGATCGGCGTCGGTTGGCTGCTGTACCGGCGGGGCGTGCGGCAGTTGGAGGCTGTCCGGACTTAGAGGACCGAAACGGTCCGCTATGTCTGGCAGGCTGTGGCCGTGTCCGAGACCACCGGCCGTGTCCTGCAGTTGCTCGGCCTGCTGCAGTCACGACGGGTGTGGACGGGCGAAGAACTCGCCGAGCGCCTTGGCGTCACCGGACGCAGCGTGCGCCGCGACGTCGACCGCCTCCGCGAATTGGGCTACCCGGTGCACGCCAGCAAGGGTCACGGCGGCGGCTACCAACTCGGCGCGGGCGCCGCTCTGCCGCCGCTGCTGCTCGATCCCGAGGAAGCCGTCGCCATGGCCGTCTGCCTCCGCGTGGCGGCAGGTGGCAGCGTCGCGGGCGTCGGCGAATCGGCGCTGCGTGCACTGTCGAAGCTCGACCAGGTGATGCCTGCCCGCTTGCGGTCGCAGGTCGCCGCGGTGCACGACGCCACCGTCACGCTGACGTCCGGACAGGGAGACACCCCGGTCGAGCCCGAGGTCCTGATGACCCTGGCCCGCGCGAGCCGCGACCACGAACACGTCACCGCCGGCTACGTCGACGTCCGGGGCAACGCCACGCAGCGCCGCCTCGAGCCCTATCAACTGGTCACCACCGGCAGGCGCTGGTACGTGCTCGCCTTCGATCGCGACAAGGACGACTGGCGCAGCCTGCGGCTCGACCGCATGGCCGACGTCAAGGCGGTCGGCAGCACGTTCAGACCACGCGAGGCGCCCGACGCGGCGGACTACGTACGCCGCGCCGTCAGCACGTCGTCCTACCCGTACGTCGCGCGCATCCGGTACTTCGCATCCGCCGACGTCATCTCCGCCGCGTTCCCGGCCACCGCAGTACAGGTCCAACCCGACGGACCCGAGCAGTGCATCGTCACCACGGGCGCCGACGACCCCGCGCACATGGTGCCGTGGCTGGCGATGCCCGGCATCGACTTCGAGGTCCTCGAGCCACCCGAGGTGGCCGAGGCCGTGACCGTGGTGGCCGAACGCCTACGCCGCGCGGCTCAGGGGTGAGTGCTCGGCGCGCGACGGGACTTGCGGCGGGTACTGGTGGCGTCGTGCAGCCGTAACCGGAGCAGCAGCAGACCGCGATGCGCCTCGAAACCCAGCGAGAGCGGATCGCGCCTCTTCGGCGTCGGCCCGGGTGCCGTGTCGTATTCGTTCACAATGACACCACTGTGACAGATTTCGACCGACCCGGCACGTCACGAAATGCACACGCCGGCTGACGGCGAAATGAATTGCTGCCCAACGCCGGCGCACGGTTCTCTCGCGAGGAAGCGGACGCCGACCGTACAGTGCGCTCATGGCCGTCGTCCCCGAGGTGTCAGCCGAGTCGACCGACCTCTTCGTCGGGCCCGAGGACGCTCTTCGACAGGTGGTGCGGGTCCACCTCCCGCCGGGTTCCGCAACCGCGACCGTGCGCATCGACGGTGACGGTCTCGCGTGCGACGACGTACCCGCCTCGTCGGGCGCGGAGTTCGTCGAAGTCGGGGTCACCGTCACGGATCCGACGCCCGGCCGTTCGCGGGAGGCTCGGGTGGCGGTCGGCGACGCGTCGGCCCCGTTCACCTTCGTCGACGCCGAACCCGGCTGGACGATGTACATGATCAGCCACTTCCACTACGACCCCGTGTGGTGGAACACCCAGGCCGCCTACACGAGCACCTGGACCGAGGACCCGCCGGGACGCTGCCGCCAGACCAACGGCTTCGACCTGGTGGCCGCGCACCTCGACATGGCCCGCCGCGAACCGGAATACAAGTTCGTGCTCGCCGAGGTCGACTACCTCAAGCCCTACTGGGACGCCCGTCCCGAGGATCGTGCTGAACTGCGCCGGATGATCGCCGACGGTCGCGTCGAGGTGATGGGCGGCACCTACAACGAACCCAACACCAA
>JAQSXQ010000382.1 GCA_029256565.1 Mycobacterium sp. | reverse complement strand
GTCGATGTAGATCGGGTGGTCCTCGAACGGCCCGATGCCCCCGACGGGGTCGAGCCAGTAGAGCACCTGCCGCTCGATGGTGATCGGGATGCCGAGGTCGGTGAGCAGCTCGGGTGCCCATGCACCGGGGCAAATCACCAGCTGGCCTGCGGTGTACGTGCCGGATCCGGTGGTCACGGTGACGCCGCTCGGCCCGTCCGACCAGCCCGTGACCTCCTCGCCGAAGCGCAGAGTGGCGCCCTCGCGGGCGGCGAGATCGATGTGCGCCTGCACGGTCATCTCAGGTCGGGCGAATCCGGCCTTGGCCTCGTAGACCGCGACGTCGTCGGCTCCCGGCGTGAACGTGGGGAAGCGCCTGCGGATCTCGGTCGCGTCGAACACCTCGTGGTCCAGCGACCACTCCCGGGCCGCACGCAGGCTGCCCGCCACGGTGAGGCACTCGGGTGGACCGATGAACAGGCCGCCGGTCATCTTGTAGACCTCGAGCCCGCTGAGTCCTGCGAGTTCCTCCCACAGTTCGTAGGCACGCAGCAGCAGCGGCACGTATGCGGGGTCCTCGAAGTAGGACTGCCGGATGATCCGGGAGCCGCCGTGACTGGACCCACGATCGTGCGCCGGGGTGAACTTCTCCAGCCCCAGTACCCGGGTGCCGCGTCGTGCGAGGTGATAGGCGGCGGCGCTGCCCATGCCGCCCAGCCCGATCACGATGACGTCGTATGCGTTGTCCTTCATCGCCTTATCAGCTTCATCTCGGGGTCCACCACCGGTTCGGAATGCACGGTGGCGGCGTACGTTTCGGTCAGGTAGTCGACGCGCACTGCATCGCCGACCTCGACGTCGGCGGGGAGCCAGGCGTAGGCGATGCTGCGGCCGATGGTCGCCGAGTAGCCGGCGCTGGTGACGTAGCCGACCGTCGCGTCGTCGGCACCGGCGAGGGTGACGGGTTCCTTGCCGAGCACCACTGCTGCTGGGTCGTCGAACACTATGCTGCGCAGCACCTTCGATGGTGACCCGGCGGCGTCGAGGGCCGCCTTGCCCAGGAAGTCGCCCTTCTTGGCCGACACCGCGAAGCCGACTCCGGCCGCGCCGGGCTGGTGCTCGGTGGTCATGTCGGTACCCCAGGCGCGGTAGCCCTTCTCCAGTCGCAGGCTGTTGAAGGCGATGCGCCCGGCGGCGATCGCGCGGTGCTCGCGTCCCGCGTCGAACAGTAGATCCCACAGCTTGAGGCCGTGTTCGGCGGAAGCGTATATCTCCCAGCCCAGTTCGCCGACGTAGGAGACCCGCATCATCGTCACCGGCACCGAGCCGATGAACGTCTGGACGGCGCGGAAGTAGCCGAACGCCTCGTGCGAGATGTCGGCGGCGCACAGTGGCGCGACCAGGTCGCGGGCCCGCGGACCCCACACGCCAACGCAACACGTGGCACCGGTGACGTCGCGGACGGTGACGCCGGTCGACGGCAGGTGTCGGCGGATCCAATCCATGTCGAGGGGACCGTTCGCGCCGACCTGGAACAGTTCGTCGCCGAGTCGGGCGACGGTCAGATCGCTTCGGATGCCGCCGGTTTCGTCGAGCATCAGCGTGTAGGTGACCGAACCCGTGCGCTTGTCGACGTTGTTGGTCGTCATACGCTGCAGGAAGTCGCAGGCACCGGGTCCACTGACCTCGTAGCGGGTCAGCGGCGTCATGTCGTACAGCGCGACGTGCTCGCGGGTCCAGCGGGCCTCGGCGATCGAGATCGGCGAGTAGAACCGGCCGGACCAGTCGTCGCGTTCCGGGAAGTCGACGCCGGCAGCGGACAGTTCGTCGACCAGCCCGGCGTTCGCCTCGTACCAGGCGGGGCGCTCCCAGCAGCCACCTTCGAAGAAGTGGGCGCCGAGTTCCTCCTCGCGTCGGTGGAAGGGGCTCACCCGCAGATTGCGCGGGTCGCTGCGGTACTGGTGCGGATGGAGGATGTCGTACACCTCGACGAAGGCCTGCGAACTCGTCTTCAGGATGAACTCGGGGCTCTTCGCGGGCTCTTCGAACCGGTACAGGTCGCACTCGTGGACGTCGGTGGTCGGGGCGCCGTCGAGGATCCACTCCGCCATGGCCTTGGCCACGCCCGCGGAGTGGGTCACCCACACCGCCTCGGCCACCCAGAACCCGGGCAGGTCGCGGTGCTCGCCCATGATCGAGAAGCCGTCGGGGGTGAACGAGAAGATGCCGTTGAAGCCCTCCTCGACCTTCGAATCCCCAAGCGCTGGTAGAAGTTCGGCGCTGGCTGCCCAGCCGGGGGCGAAGTCGTCGTCGGTGAACGGCAGCATCGACGGCATCGACTCGGTATCACTGAGCGTCGTCATGTCCACCGGCATCGGGCGGTGGCCGTAGAAGCCGATGCCAAGCCGATCGCCGTGCTCGCGGTAGTAGAGGTCCTGGTCCTGGTGGCGCAGGATCGGCAGGCGCGGGTCGTCGTCCGATCCGTCGCGGCGCAGTTCGGGCAGCTGACCGGTCTTGGCGTACTGGTGGGCCATCGGTACCAGCGGCACCGTGAGTCCGACCCGGGCGCCGAGTTGGGCGCCCCAGAAACCGGCGGCCGAGACCACGACGTCGGCGTCGAATTCGTCGCCGGCCGCGGTCCGGACGCCGACGACCCTTCCGTCCCGATCGAGGACGTCGGTCACCTCTTGATGGGGGAGGAAGCGCGCGCCCCGGCTCGTGGCCCGCTCTGCCTGCGCGGTGGCAGCGGTCAACGCCCTGGCCAGCCCGTCGGTCGGGGTGTGAAATCCGCCAAGGATCCGGCTCTCGTCGAGGAGCGGGTGCAGTGCCTTGCAGGCCGCGGGGTCGATCAGCTCTCCAGGAACGCCCCAGGCCCGCGCCCACCCGTGCCTGCGGTGCAGTTCGGTCCAGCGGGCCTCGGTGGTCGCCACTTCGAGGCCGCCCACCTGGTCGAATGCGCCGAGTTCGACGAACTTCTCGACGGTGTAGGTGGCGAACTCGGTCATGGTCTTCGAGCCGTTGGTCTGGAACACCAGCCCGGGGGCGTGCGAGGTCGATCCCCCGGTGGCGAACATCGGGCCACGGTCCAGGACGGTGACGTCGGTGCATCCCCTGGAGGTGAGTTCGTCGGCCAGCGACGTGCCGACGATTCCCGCGCCGATGATGACGACCTTGGGCTGGGCCATGTCCTGCTCCTGTTGCGTATAGAGCAACTAATGCGTACTGCGCAACAGTAAGCGGTGCGCTGACATGCCGCAACAGGTGTGGGCCCGGCGTGTCAGCGCCCCGGAAGGCGCGTCGTCACCTCCTGCAAGATCCACTCGTTGCCATCGGGGTCGTCGAACGAGGCGAAGGAGCCGTAGCTGTTTCGCTGGGGGTCGGGACCGGGCACGCGTCCGGCGGTTCCAGCGCGGTGAAACACGCCGTTCGAGTCGTGGAAGACCTCGCTGACGTCGACGCCGCGCCCGGCGAGTTCGGCCCGCGCCTGCTCGACGTCGGAGACGACGAGGTGCAGCCCGGACGTCGACCCCGGTACTGCGGCACTGGTGCCCGTGCCGAAGATGACCGACGCCGACGACCCGGGCGGGGTCACCTGGACGACGCGGAAGTCCGGCCCGGTGCTGAAGTCGGCGTCGAGGCGCCAGCCGAGTGATTCGTAGAACGCCTTCGCACGATCCACGTCGGCGACGGGGATGACGATGACTTCGAGTCGCATGTCCACGGCGACGGGGATGACGATGACTTCGAGTCGCATGTCCACGAGCAGGTCCTCTTTCAGTTGATGCGACCGGCGTCGCGGTCGCCTGTGCCCTGCAACGCCGCGCGGCGCGTACTGATTCACATGGCCCACGAGCGCGCCTCAGTGAATCGAATGCTGCGCATGGGCGTTCCACCGGGCATGGCACTCGATCGCTACTACCTTCTCGGCAGCTCCGGACTACGAATCAGCCCACTGTCGTTGGGCACCATGAACTTCGGCACGAGCGGCTACCACGCCGCGTACGGCAAGACCATCGACGACGTCCGTCCCATCTTTCGTCGTTACCTGGAGGCGGGCGGGAACTCCATCGACACGGCG
>JAQSXQ010000381.1 GCA_029256565.1 Mycobacterium sp. | reverse complement strand
CGAGCAGCGACGCGACGAGGTCCATCACCGCGACCGCGGACAGGTAGCTCTCGGCGGCCGAGTCGATGGCCGAGGCGCCGAATGACGCTGCCATCGCCACGATCTCCGTGTCGGCGGCTGCCGCGGCCCTGGCGGCGGCGGCGATCTCCTCGGTCATCGACGGCGAGGTGTTCGGGTTCAGTACCAGGATCCTCACGCGGGCACCGCCGCACGCTCGTACGCCGATCGTCCGGCGACCCAGGTCTGCGCAACGGTTCCGTGCAGTGTCATGCCGTCGTACGGGGTCGCCAGGTGGCGGTGCAGCAGCCGGCTGCCATCCACCACGTCTGAGCCGTCGGGGTCGAAGGCGCACAGGTCGGCTCGCAGGCCCACGGCGATCCTGCCGCGGTCGGTCAGACCGGCCAGCGCTGCGGGACGCTCCGCCATCCAGCGGCTGAGCTCAGCGAGCCCGAAGCCCCGTTCGGCGGCATGGGACCACACCGCGCTGGGGCCCAGTTGCAGTGAGCTGATGCCGCCGAACACGCGGCCGAAGTCACCGTCGCCCTTGAGTTCCGGTGCGCACGGCGAGTGGTCGGAGACCACCATGTCCAGGGTGCCGTCGAACAGCGCCGCCCACAGCGGGTCGCGATTGCGGTCATGCCGGATCGGCGGGCACGCGGCGTACTCGGTGGCGCCGTCGCCGACGTCCTCGGCCGCGAAGGTGAGGTAGTGCGGGCACGTCTCGGCGCTGACCCGTAAACCCTGTCGCTTGGCCTGCGCCAGCGCGGGCAGGACGGTCGCGCTCGAGACGTGCACGACGTGCAGGCGCGCGCCGGTGTCCTTGGCCGTCTCGATCACCAGCGCGACGGCGTCCTCCTCGGCGGCAGCAGGCCGCGACTCCAGGAACGACTCGTAGCCGACACCGGACGGTGGCGCACTGGCGTCGATGACGGCGTGGCTCTCGGCGTGCACCAGCAGCACCGAGCCGAGATCGGCGATCCGTGCTGCCGCCGACCGGAACTGCGCGGCGTCGAGGTGACCGAAGTCCGGGTTGCCCGAGTCGGCGAGGAAGCACTTGAACCCCGCGACGCCTGCGGCGGCCAGTGCCGGGAGGTCGCCGAAATTCTCCGGCACCACGCCACCCCAGTAGCCGACCGAGACGTGGCAGTTGCCTGCGGCCGCCGCCTGTTTGGCGTGCAGGGCGGCGACGGTCGTCGTGACGGGCACCGAGTCGAGCGGCATGTCGACCAGCGTCGTGATGCCCGCCGCCGCAGCGGCGGCGGTGGCGGTCGCGAAGCCCTCCCAGTCGGTGCCGGGGTCGTCGACGTGCACGTGGGTGTCCACGAAGCCGGGTAGCAGGACCAGTTCGGGCGGCAGCACCGTGTCGCCGACCGCGCGGTGATGCGCGTCCACCGGTCCGACGTCGACGACCATGCCACCCGCGATCGCCACCGACGCCGCCCGCAGTTCGCCGTCGAGCAGGACCCGTTCGGCCCGTAACACCAGATCGATCACGGAACGCCGAATCGGTCGTGGAAGTGCTGGGTCATCTCCGGCCACACGTGCGGATCGTGCCCGGGGATCAGGGGGTAGCCCTTGTCCTTGGCGAGCTTCTTGAGCCTGCGGATCGGTTCGACGGTCTCCTCGGGTTCGACGTCGATGTATCCGCCGATCGCGAGTTCGTGCTCGATGTTCTCGGTCAGATCGGCCGCGTCGAACGCGAAGACGTATCCGTTCGGACCGTCCCCGCCGGTCACCGACTGGTCGAGTTCGACGACGAAGCTCTGGTGACCAGGGGTGTGGCCGTACGTCGGCACGGCGGTGATGCCCGGCGCCACCTCCGACTCGCCGTCCGCGAGCTGCCAGTCGATGGTCGGATCGTCGAAGTCCACCCGGAATATCGCGTGCTTCTGCGGCTCCGGGTGATTCGACAGTCCGTACTCGAGTTCGCGTCGCTGCGCGTGCACGGGCACCTTGCCCGCGAACAACTTGAGCCCGCCTGCGTGATCGGTGTGCAGGTGGGATACGGCGACGAGGTGGATGTCGTCGACGTCCACTCCGATCTCGGCCAGTGACTCCTCGATCGGCTCCCCCGGCCCTGGCAGCACCGGCTGGTACTCGACGCTCGGGTAGAAACGCCTGCGCAGGTGCGGATCCCGGATCAGCGCGGTGTTGAACCCGGTGTCGAGCAGCACCCAGCCTCCGTCGGTCTGCAGCAGCACACCCGGGACGGGTTCACGCATCGACTGGTCCGCCGGAGCCCCGTGCACCGAGACGGACTTGGGCAGGTCCTCCCACCCCAGGGTCAGCAGGATGATTCGGCGGACACCGCTCCGGTGGACCAGCGTCGCCATCAGCCCGCCGACAGTTCGAACAGCCGCAGCGAGTTCGGGTTCGTCACGACGTGCGCCTGCTCGACGCCCTTGAGCCAGGGCTGTGCGACCACGAAGTCGTCGACGTCGGCCATGTTGAGCCAGCAGCCCGTCTTGATCGCCTCCTCGGCGGCGGTCGAGAACGGCTCCGGCGCACCGGTGTTCAGCCCCTCGGCGAGCGCGGCGGTGACGGGTGGGGCCGAGCAGCCGAGGTAGTTCAGCCCGCCGTCGGGATCGAACGAGATGTGTCCCCAGGTGTACGGCGACGGGGCGTCCGGCCAGGCGGTGGCGGAGAAGATCTCCGGCGCCGACTGCCCGTCGGTGCCGATCCAGCCGTAGATCTCCGACGTCGGATAGCTCTGCACCTTGGCGGTCAGTCCCGCCGCGGCGAGCTGTGTCTGGATCAGGTTGCTGATCAGCTGATTGTCGGGGTTCGACGAGTCGTAACCGATGGTGATCGACTTCTGATCCGGCGGCAGACCCGCGGCCACCCCGCTGAGCACCGACGGGTCGTGGGTCACGTTCTGCTTGGCGAACTCCGGGGCCATCATGTTGGGCGGGTACACCTGCTCGGCCTTCTTGCCGCGACCGAAGTACGTCTGCTTCACCAGGGCGTCGACGTCGATGGCCTGCATCACGGCGTTGCGCTTCGCGGGGTCGGTGAGCATGCCCTTGTGCGGGTTCAGGTACAGGTAGTTCGACATCATCGTCGGCAGCGAGTAGTGCGCGTACTTGTCGTCGTTCAGGTACTGCTCGACGGCCGAGGAGGGCAGGTCGTGCATGATCGCCGCGATCTGCCCGTTGTTGAACTGCAACTGCTGGGCGGAGACGTCGGTGATGACGGGGATCTCGACCTGTTCGAAATACGGCTTCTCGCCCCAGTACTCGGGGTAGGCCGCCAGCGCGTAGCGCGAGCCCACCTCGGCGGCGGTCAGGGTGTACGGGCCGGTGCCGAGGTCGTGGTTCGTCAGATAGGCCTGAGCGTTGTCGCCGCCTGCGTTCTGCTTCAACCCCTCGGGGCTGACCATCCTCGGGCCGTACGGCGAGGCGAGGTAGTCGAGGAACGCCGAGTTGGGTGCCTTGAGCGTGATGGTGGCGTCGTAATCACCCTGGGTGGTCACCGATTCGACGTCCTTGACCATGTAGGCAGGGCCCTGGTCGACCGCGAGCCTGCGGTCGAAGGACGCCTTGATGGCCGCCGACGTGAACGGCGTGCCGTCGTGAAACGTGACGCCCTGGCGCAGCTTGAACGTGAACACCCGGTGGTCGGGCGATTCGGTCCACTCGGTGGCCAGCAGCGGTTCGATCTCGGGCTTCTCGGTGCCGCCCTTGTACTGCAGCAGACCCTCGTAGAGGTTCGTGGTGAGCAGCAGGCCCTGACCGGCGTAGAAGATGTCGGGGTCCGGCGGCTGCCC
>JAQSXQ010000380.1 GCA_029256565.1 Mycobacterium sp. | reverse complement strand
CTGCACTTCGAGGACATCCGCAAGTTGCTCAAGGTCATCAACGGTCTGGTGGACAAGGGCAACACCGTCATCGTCATCGAGCACAACCTCGACGTCATCAAGACCTCGGACTGGGTCGTCGACATGGGACCCGAAGGTGGTGGTGGCGGCGGGACCGTCGTCGCGATGGGCACCCCGGAGGACATCGCCGCCACTCCGGAGAGCTACACCGGTCAGTTCCTCGGCGAGCTGCTGTCGGTACCGCCCGCCGCTCCGGCCGCCGCGCCGAAGCGGCGGCGCAAGGTCAGCGCCTAGCCGGAGGGTCAGGCGTCAACGGCGCGCGACAGCGGTGACGGGAAGCGCGGCCTGATCCGGACGCCGTCGAGCCAGGCGGTCAGCTCGTCGGCTTTGCGCTGCAACGACTTCCGGGCTGCAGGGCCGACGTCCTCGAGTAGTTGGACCTCGACGCGGCCGTCGGCGTCCTGGCGCCACCCGCCGACCACTCGGCCGTCGCACCATGCCGTCGGCCCGGCGTTGCCGTTGCGGTCGAACACCTGCTCGCGGTGGGGGCCCAGGTACCAGTCGCGCGCCTGCCAACCCATCGTGGTGACGTCGAGCCCGGGTAGCAGCGCGCACCACGGCTCGACGGGGGGTTCGGGGTCCAGGTCGTCGGGCAGGGCGTAACCGACGGATCCCTGGGGGTCGATCTCCACCTCCACCGCGCCGGTCTCGCCGATGGCGGCCCGCGCCCAGGCCTTGGTGTTGCCGAACCACCAGGTGATGTCGGTCAGCGTGGCGGGTCCGAAGGTCCGCAGCCAGTTGCGGACCAGCGTGGCGCGCGCCGTCTCCGGAGCCGACGGCTGCGCGACGCCGGGCAGCCAGTCGGGTGTCAGCGCCCAGCGTGGTCGCGACGTAGTCCACGTCCCCTCGTTGGGTCCCCGCACGATGCGGCCCTGCGCGCCGAGCACGGTGAGTACCCGCGGCGCGACCGGCGTCGTTCCTCCCCAGGTCTTGCCGGGAGCCGGGTCGTAGTGACCCGCCAGCTGCGGTAGCGCATCGCGCAGGCCCTTCGCCCCGGTGGCACCGTGTTCGGCGAGGTGACCGAGGACCGCGGCCGATGCGGCGGCGAGCCAGGCTCCGCCGTCGTCGGTGACCCCAGACTTCTCCAGATCCGCGATGAGCCGCCTGCGCTCGTTGTCCGCTACGCGATCGCTGCACGACGGCTGCACGTGCCCGAGATCGGCGGTCGCGAACACCCACAGCGTCCGCCGCATCGCCAGCTGCTTGGCCACCGACCGAGCTTCGTACAGTGCATGGTCGAGGTCACCGACGCCGAACCCGGGGAGGCGAGCCCACAGGGTCAAATACGGTGTCGCCGGGTCGGTTGCGTGCAGGCCGACGAGCTGGGCGGTCGCGCTCGCAACGTCCTGATTCGGGCCGTCGGTGAGCAGGTGCCGTCGCGCCAACCGGGCACGCCGCTCCTCGACGGTGAAGCGCCGCAACGGTTTCAGGACTCGTCGGTGGGCTTCATCGACGCCCGGATCTGTGCGAGCCGCTCGGCCGCCGCCTTCTGTCGCGCCTCGTACTGTTCCTCGACGCTGCGGCCCTCGGGTGTCTCGGCGGCGAGTTCCGCGGCACCCATCGACGTGCCGAACCGGGTCTCGATCTTCTCGCGCACCAAGTCGAAGGTCGGCACCCCGCTGGCGGTGTAGCCGGTATCGGCCGGTGCCGGCGGGACGACGGGCTCGAAACCTGGCTCGACCGGCGCCGCCTCGACCACCTCGGCGTCGACGACGTCGACGTCATCGGGGGCCGGCTCGTCAGCGGGCGGTTCGGCCGGGTTCGTGTCGGACACCCAGTCACCGTACCGGCCCGATAGTTGGGATCGGTAGCGATCGCAGCCGTCTGTACTCATCACACGACGACGCCATCGGGGCGACGCGAACGAAGGAGCAGACATGTTGATCGGCGTGCAGCGAGTCATCACCGCAGGGGTCGGACTGGTTGCGGTCTCCCTGATGGTGGTCGGGTGTTCCGACGACAAGGGCGAGGCCACACCGGCTTCGAGTGCGGCGGCGGGCAACGGAACCAGCGAGGTCAGCACCAACGGGAGCAACGAGGTCAAGGTCGAGGGTCAGGACCTCGCCGGGCTCGACCTGAAGTCGGTCACGTGCGTCAAGCAGGCGGGCAAGATCAACGTCGCCAGTGCGCCCATCGGGGGCGGCGCGCAGGGGCTGGGCATCGTCATGACCGACGCGGAGACGCCGAAGGTGGAGTCCCTCGGTCTGGTCGTCGATGGCAGCGCGCTCGCGGTGTCGGAGATGGGCGGGATGAAGACCGGCTCGGCCGCGGTGGCCGTGGACGGCAGCACCTACACCATCACCGGCGAGGCGCAGGGCGCCGACATGGCGAACCCGATGGCGGGGATGATCACGAAGAAGTTCGAGATCAAGGTGACCTGCTCCTGACAGGTCACCCCGCGGGCGGCGGACGTGCTCGGCACGTCCGCCGCTTTCCCGTCTGTGCACGGGCTCGCGCGACCTATCATCGAGCCGTGTCCATCCCCGGCGAACTGGAGCGGGCCCGCCACCTTGCGCTGGCGGCCGACGAGACGTCGGCCAAGGAGTTGTTGCTGTCGCTGATGCCTCGGATCGAAGAGGCCGACCGCGACGACCTGATGCTCGAGGTGCTGGCCCAACTCGGCGAGCTGTACCTGGTGCGCACCGCGTACGAGGGTGTGCGCGAGGGGATTCGGCGGATCAGGGAGTGCCTGGCGATCTACGCATCGGTGCTCGACGGCACCGCGGCGCCCGACGTGGTCGACCGCACCACGATGTCGACCGAAGCGATACTGCACATGACGTGCCGCTACGGCCGGCGTGCTCAGGGACTCGAGGTCGGTCTGCTGGCGGCACTCGGCGATCACGAGGGTGCGGCTGCGGCGTTGGCGGTGCTCGACGGCATGGCGTCGGGGGAGTGGAGTGCTCCCCAGTTCGCCGACCTGAGTTCCGAACACGCGTACCTGCGGACCCTGGCGCGCATCCAATGCGCGGCCGCGTTGTGCGAGGACGACATGCACGTCAAGTCGATCCCGCTGTGGCGCAGCGTCATCGAGGACGTCGACGGCGGGTCCACGGGTGAGGCCGACGACAACCTGTTCGTCCTCGGTGCCGTCGGCTACGCCAGGTTCTGCATCGAGACGGGGCGGTTGGCCGAGGCGGAGCCCTGGCTGCAGCGCGCCGGTGCGCGGGCGCAGGCCAGGGGATGGGACCTACCCGTTTCGCGTACCAAGCTCGAGCGCGCCACCGTGTGCTGGGCCCGCGGTGATCAACTCTCCACCGAGCGGCTGCTCATGGAGGCGTACCCGGTGATCGCGGAATACGCGCGGGCGCATGACGTCTCGCGGTGCTGGCTGTACTTCGGCCTGACCCGGATGGGGGCGGGGGCGCTGCAGGCCGCCGACGAGAGTTGGGAGCACGCCGAACGGCACTGGCGCGAACTGGGCCGGCCACTGCACATCCACCGGATACTGCTGCAACGCAGCTGGATCGCGATCATCCGCGGCCGCTACCAGGACGCCATCGACATGGTCGAACGCGCCCGCGCCTGCCTCGACGAGTCGCCACGAAGCAGCTGGGTCGCCTACGCCCGTCTCGACGACCACCTGGGCACGGTGTGGCGGTCCGACGCGCTGGCCGACCTCGGCTTCGACGGTGCCGGCCACGCCGACGACGACTGGGCCGAGTTGGAAGCCCGCTATCGGGCGTCGCGGGGCGCCACCCACGCCGAACCCGG
>JAQSXQ010000379.1 GCA_029256565.1 Mycobacterium sp. | reverse complement strand
GTGGCGTTCGCCTCGTGGATGACGACGGGGACGGCCCGGCGGCGGCCACCTCGAGCGCCGGAACCGCGGCGGGCGGCCAGGTAGGCGGGCAGGGCGACGTAACCGCCGAAGCCGATCACCACGTCGGCGCCGACACCGTCGAGCACGGCACGGGTCTCGCGGACGGCCTGTTGCACGCGCAGCGGCAGGCGCAGCAGGTCACCGGTCGGCTTGCGCGGGAACGGCACCGGGGTGATCAGCCGCAGGTCGTAGCCGCGCTCGGGGACCAGCTTGGTCTCCAGACCGCGGTGGGTGCCCAGCGCCGTGATCCTGACGTCGGGGTCCAACGCGACCAGGGCGTCGGCGACGGCCATCGCGGGCTCGATGTGTCCCGCGGTGCCGCCACCGGCGAGCACGACTGATATCCCCCGGTCGCTACCGTCCATCCGCGCTGTCGCGGGCTGCTCCCGGGGGCCGGGAGTGGCGGGTCCGTTCACCCGTAACGCTGGCCTTCCAATGGGCGAGCCCGACGGCTCGGTTGGCGTTGACGGCCTCCACTATGCACTGCGCCGCCGTCGCGTCGGTCGGCCGCCTGCGCGGTTCGTCTGCGGTCGTCGCGGGCCGGCTTGTCCCGCGTGCCCGCCCTCGCCTTCCCCTGCGCGGACTTGGCGGCCTTGGCGGACTTCGGCTTGGCCTTCGGCTGCGCCTTGGCCACGCGCTTCGCGGGTGCCTTGGGCGGCTTCGGCTTGGTGCGCAGGCGGTCGCGGACCGCCTCGATGCGACTGGGCACGTACGGCTCGGGCAACGGCAGCCGCAGCATCCGGTTCATCCGGTCGTCGCGGCCGGCCCGCAGCGCAGCGCACGCCTCGGGTTCGTGCCGCGCGGCGTTGGCCATGAAACCGATCATGAACAGCATCGTGGCCGTCGACGTGCCGCCCGCGGAGATCAGCGGCAGCTGCAGACCGGTCACCGGGAGCAGGCCGACGACGTAGCCGATGTTGATGAACGCCTGCCCGAGGACCCACAGCGTCGTCGTCGCGGTGAGCAGGCGCAGGAAGGGGTCGGCCGAGCGGCGGGCGATGCGCATGCCGGTGTAGGCGAACAGGCCGAACAGCAGCAGCAGGCCGCCCGCCCCGACGAAGCCGAGCTCCTCGCCGATGATGGCGAAGATGAAGTCGTTGTGGGCGTTGGGCAGGTAGTTCCACTTCGCGGTGCCCTGCCCGAGGCCGTCACCGAAGAAGCCACCGTTGGCCAGCGCGAAGCGCGCCTGCCGTGACTGGTAACCGGCGCCCTGGCCGTCTGCGGTTGGGTTCAGCCACGACTGCACGCGCGCCGACCGGTACCCGGCCGACATCGCCAGGACACCTGCCGCGACGACGACCGCGCCGAGCGAACTCAGGAACACCCGCAGCGGCAGGCCCGCGTACCACAGCAGGCCGAGCAGGATGATGCCCAGCGACACCGTCTGCCCGAGGTCGGGCTGCAGCACGATCAGCAGCAGTGCGAGCACTGCGCCGGGCACCAGCGGAAACAGCATCTCCTTGAGCGACGCACGTTCCATGCGTCGGCTGGCCAGTAGGTGCGCACCCCAGATCGCGAACGCGATCTTCGCCAGCTCCGACGGTTGCATTGACAGACCCGCGACGACGAACCACCCACGGGAGCCGTTCGACAACGTACCGATACCGGGAATGAGCACCAGGATCAGCAGGATGATCGTGAAGACGAAGCCCGGGAAGGCAAGCCTGCGCAGCAGGCTGACTGGCATCCGGAGCGCGATGTAGAACGCGACCAGGCCGACGCACGTCCACAGCACCTGCTTGCCGAAGATCGCCCATGGCGTGCCGTCCGCGTCATACGATTCCACCCCGGACGCGGACAGCACCATGATCAATCCGAGCGTGACCAGCAGTGCCGACACCGCGATGATCAGGTGAAACGACGTCATGGGGCGTTCCAGCCAGGCGCCGAACCGGGTACGCGGGGCCTGCGGAGCCGATTCGGCCCGCGCGGTGACGCTGCCCGCGTTCGCGGTCGCATCAGGCGTCCGGCGAAGCTTCAGCCGGGTCAGGAGCGCTGTCACGACCACCCCGCCGGCCGTGCGACTCGAGTCACACCTGCATCACATGACTCATCTGTCGCAAGCACCCCAAAATCCTCCCCTGTCACACGCTCGATGGGTCGGACATCCGGCGCGTGTCGCGAAAGCGGGTCTTGTTCGCTGCAGTCAGCCCCCGACGGCAGTCAGCCATTCGCTGTAGAACAGGGCGACGCCCAGACCGCACGCAATTGCGGTGAGCAGCCAGAACCGGATGATGACCGTCGTCTCCGCCCACCCGACCAGCTCGAAGTGGTGATGGAACGGCGCCATCCGGAACACCCGGCGCCCGGTCGTGCGGAACGCCAGGATCTGCACGACCACCGACGTCACCTCGGCAACGAACAGAGCGCCCAGCACGATCGCGAGCGTCTCGGTACGACTGGTGACCGACAGCCCGGCGATGATGCCGCCCAGCGCCAGCGACCCCGTGTCACCCATGAAGATCTTGGCGGGCGCGGCGTTCCACCAGAGGAATCCGATGCACGCGCCCGCGGTCGCGGCGGCCACCAGCGCCAGGTCCAGCGGATCGCGCACGTTGTAGCAACCCAGCCCGGGACTGGTGGCGCACGCGTTGCGGAACTGCCAGAACGTGATGATCACGTACGCCGCGGTGACCATCGCCATCGCGCCTGCCGCCAGACCGTCGAGCCCGTCGGTGAAGTTCACGGCGTTCGACCACGCACTGACCAGGACCACCACGAACAGCACGAACACCGCGGGCGCCAGCGTCACGGTCGCGATCTCGCGGACGTACGAGAGTTCGGGGCTGCCGGGCGTCACGCCGTCGGCGTTGCGGAACTGCAGACACAGCACGCCGAACAGCACCGCCGCGACCAGCTGGCCGACTGTCTTGGCAGTCTTGTTCAAGCCGAGGTTGCGCGAGCGCCGGATCTTGATCAGGTCGTCGAGGAAGCCCACCGCGCCCAGCGCCGTGGCCAGACCGAGGACGAGCATGCCCGACGCCGACGGGCCCTGTCCGTCGAGTGCGAGCCCGACCAGGTGCGTTCCCAGGTAGCCCGCCCAGATGCCCGCGAGGATGGCGACGCCACCCATCGACGGGGTACCGCGCTTCTTGTGGTGGCTAGGCGGGCCGTCCTCGCGGATCTCGTGACCGAAGCCCTGGCGGGTGAACAGCCGGATCAGCACGGGCGTCAAGAGGATCGACACCGCCAGCGCGATGCCGACGGCGATCAGGATCTGCCTCATGCGGTAGGACTTCCCCCGTCAGCCGCCAGCGCATCGGCCAGCACGCCCAGACCCGCGGAGTTGGACGCCTTCACCAGCACCACGTCACCCTCGCGCAGCTCGTCGCGCAGCAGCTCGAGCGCGGAATCGGCGTCGTCGACCATGACCGACTCACTGCCCCACGATCCCTCCATGACGGCCCCGTGATGCATGGCGCTCATCGATCTCCCGGTTCCCACGACGACGAGTCGTGACACATCCAACCGCACGGCCAGTCGTCCGATGCTGTCATGTTCGCCGATCGCGTCGTCACCGAGTTCGGCCATCTCGCCGAGCACGGCCCAGCTCCGGCGCCGCTCGCCTCCCCCGTCCGCACCCGACTTCGCCATCCAGGCCAGCGCCTTGAGACCGGCGCGCATCGAGTCAGGATTCGCGTTGTAGGCGTCGTTGACGACCGTCACGCCGTCGGGGCGGGTGGTCACCTGCATGCGGCGCTGTGACACCGGGCC
>JAQSXQ010000378.1 GCA_029256565.1 Mycobacterium sp. | reverse complement strand
GCCATGGTCACGACGCGTCTCCAAATCGACGGTGTGCGAGTCGATCCCATCGTCGCTGCGGTCCACCTGGACTCACCGTGGCCACGCCCGATCGAGGGATGGCATCGCGACTTCGACGCCTTTCCCGGCGTTCTGGCCACGCTCTCGGCGCAGGCAGGCGCCGGCTCCGTCATCATCGCGGGCGACTTCAACGCGACGGTCGACATGCGTCCGTTTCGTCGCCTGCTGACCGGCGGCTACCGCGACGCCTCCGAGCAGGCGGGCGCCGGGCGGCAGTTCACCTTCCCGAGCAATCGGCGTTTCCCACCGCTCATGGGCCTCGACCACGTGATCACCCGAAACGCCACCGGCATCTCGACCGCGACGATCACCATTCCCGGCACCGACCACCGGGCCTTGGTGGCCACCGTGCTGGTTCCGCGCGGTTGATCCCGCTCACGCGGCCTTCTTCTCCTCCGAGCCGGCACTGCTGCCGTCGTCGCCGTCCTTGGAGTCATTCGACTTCTTCGGCTCGGACTTCTGCGGCTCGGACTGTTCGCTCGCATCCTTCTCGTCGTCCTTGGTGACCGCTGACGTGTCCTTGACGTCGTCGTCGTCCTTCGTGTCGGCTTCCTCGTCGTCCTTGGTGCCGGCGGCCTCGTCAGCAGTCGCGTCGTCCTCGACCGCCTCTTGGGCCGGCGTCTGACCGTCGTCCTTCGTCTCGGACTGCTCGACCGGATCCGCTTCGACGACTGGCTCGGTCGCCGGTTCTGCACTCGCCACCGACGAGGACGGCATGCTTTCGGCGGGTGCCTCCGGTGTCGACTTCCTCGCGGAGGACAGTTCCGTCACGGACGCTTCGGCCGTCGCCTCGTTGACCTCCGGTTCCTCGACGCCTTGCGGCGCGATCGACCGCGCGGCCAACGTGGATGCCGTGTCGGTGAGCGGCGCAGGCGTGGCGATCGTCGGGCCACCGTTGATGGCGTCCTGGATGCCCTGGATCACCGCGGCGACCAACTTCACGCCGACTGCGCCCCAGTTCTGGAACGGGTTGAACGGCAGGATCGACAGTGGCGTCGGGGTGCCGGGGTTGCCCGACCAGTCGTAGCCCAGGTCGGCGAGCACCTTGTACGCCGGAGAGATCAGGTCGACGATCGGCTTGACCAGTGGCTTCAACGCACCCGGCGTCAGCGACATCACCAGGTTCATGATCGGCAACGACGTCGCAGGGATCATGATGTATTCGTTGCCGGCGCTGTCGAGACGGCAGTTGACGCCTTGAGTGCATACGAGGTGCGGGGCGAGGGTCGCCGGCGTGTAGCCATACGGCAGTGTGTCGGTGGGGCCATTGCCGTTCGGCGACAGGTACTCACCGTGCACGTTGTCGAACGCGGCGAAGGCATTGAGCATCGCGAACGGGTTCCCCCAGTACCGCGGCGCGTAGACCACGGGGTCGTATTCGAAGCCGAAGGTCGTCGTCTTGATGTTGGGATCGACCGGCATGGGCGGCCCGAAGGTCAGGTCCAGGATGGGGATGTACCGCAGGAAGCCGAGCCGCTGCCACAGGCCGCCGTCGGGGTTCTCGATGCCGCCGATGGTGATGACGTCGAGTCGGGCCTTCTGCTCTTCGGTCAGTCCGTATCCGTTGAGCGTCGTGGAGACGACGTCGCCGCCCTGCGAGTAGCCGAAGACGACGATGTCGCGCACGCCAGGGGTTCCCGGGGTGGCGAACGCGGCGTCCAGAGCGGTCGAGAGCCCCAGCACGCCCTTGTCGACGGAGACATCCCACTTGTCGCAGCCGTCCGGGCCCGACCGGCACCAGGTCGGGAGGATCTTCAGGGGCCAGAACGAGGCCGGGTAGTCGATGCCCACCAACGTGGGGTCGGGGCTGCCCTCCGCGACCGTTCCGCAGTTCGCCTCGCTATTGCAGGCGGTGCCCTGCATGTACCAGTCGCGGGCGTTCTCCAGGTAGTCCGAGACGGTGTTCCCATTGGGGGTGCCCGTGCCCGGGACCAGCAGTCCGATGGCGCCGAAGGCGAGCGCGGCCGAGAATGCGGAGCCGATGGTGAGGGCGATCGAACCGAGCAACGCGATGAAGGCGAGCACGACCGCCTTGACTGTCTTACGCATCCGTCAACGGTTACACCCGCACGCCCGACATGGTGACGAAAATGGCGAGAGTTCACCGACGATTTTGGCGAGGCGTGTCCGATTCTCCTGCGTCGGTTCGTCGTAGGGGTAGAGAGTGAGGCGCAAGGCCTGGCTCACTGATCGGAGGTACGAGACATGCACTACTTCGCACTGCTGCTGGGCCCGGAGCCGACCGAGCAGCCCGACGCCGCCACCGAAGCCGAGATCATGCACGCCTACGTGGAGTTTCACGCCGCAGCCGGCCCAGCGCTCCTCGCCGGCGATGCGCTCACCTCCGCAGCCTCGGCGGTGCGCATCACCGGCGGACCCGACGCACCGACCATCACCGACGGGCCCTTTGCCGAGGGTGCCGAAGTGGCAGGCGGTTACTACGTCATGCAGGCCGAGAACCTCGACGACGCCCTCGAGCTGGCTCGTCAGATCCCTGCGTGTGCCTCCGGCGGAGTCGAGGTGTGGCCCATGGTCGAATGGAATCAACCGGCCGATCCGATCAGCGACGACTGGCTCGCCCTCCTCCTCGAACCCGCGGAGACGGTGAGCGCGCCCGACACCGCCGAGTGGGAGAGCGGAGCCCGCCAGCACGAGGAGTTCGGCAAGACCGCCGGTGACCACGTCGTCGCCGGTGCTGCGCTACATCCCCCGAGCACGGCTACCACGGTCCGGGTGCGGGACGGGCAGGCGACGTTCACCGACGGGCCGTACGCAGAGGGTGCGGAGGTGGCCAACGGCTTCTACGTGCTTCGTGCCGCCGATCGCGACGAGGCGGTCAAGTTGGCGTCGATGATTCCCGCGACGACGGTCGAGCTGCGACGTCTCGCGGACGTCGGGGGACTCTGACCGCAGGCGAATGACCGACCTGGACGGCGTCTTCCGGCGCGAGTGGGGACCGGCCGTTGCGTCGATCGCCCGGTGGTCGGGCGACCTCGACGTTGCCGAGGACGCCGTCCAGGAGGCCTTCGCCGAGGCAATGCGGACCTGGCCGCGCGACGGTCTACCCGCGCGTCCCGGGGCGTGGGTGATCAGCGTCGCGCGCAACCGTGCCCTGGACCGGATGCGACGGGAGTCGGCGAGGCCGCGCCGAGAGGTCGAAGCGGCACTCTACGAAAGCTGGGCGACGATGGACTCGGCAGAGGTGCACCCCGTCCGCGACGACGAACTGCGGATGATGTTCACGTGCGCGCACCCGGCCTTGGAGCCGGCGTCCCAGCTGGCGTTGACGCTTCGACTGATCTCGGGGCTCACGGTGCCGGAGATCGCCCGCGCGCTGCTGCAGTCCGAAGATGCCGTCGCGCGCCGGATCTCGCGGGCCAAGGGCAAGATCCGAGGCGCACGCATACCGCTGCGGGTGCCTCCCGTCGAACTGCTGCCCGAGCGCACCCCGCATGTGTTGGCGTGCATCTACTCGGTCTTCACCGAGGGCTACTGGTCGACGGCCGGTCCGTCGGCGATTCGTGACGACCTGTGCGACGAAGGCGTGCGGCTCGCCGACGAGTTGTGCACGCTCGTACCGGACTCTCCGGATGCGCAGGCGCTCTCGGCACTCGTATTGCTCCACGACTCGCGTCGCGCGACGCGTGTGGACGCCACCGGGGCACTGGTGCCTCTGGACGAACAGGACCGCAGTCGCTGGGACCGCGGACGGATCA
>JAQSXQ010000377.1 GCA_029256565.1 Mycobacterium sp. | reverse complement strand
GGCGTGCAGGTCGTCGCGGATCGCCGGGATCGCGACGTTCACGATGGTGGCGTCCATCGACACGATGAGCAGGCTCAGGCAGCAGGAGACCAGGACGATGGCCTTGCGCCTCGGCGTCAGCGTGCCAATGGTTTCATTCACACAACCATTGTGGATTTACAACTATCTAGATTGCAAGCAGGTGTGGCCGAGCAGACACCAACTCGCACTCGAGGGACCCCAATAGTGCGAGTTCGCGTCTGCTCGCGGTGCTAGCGGCCGCCGATGTCGGCGTAGTCGCGCTCCGTGTACCCCGTGTAGATCTGACGCGGGCGGCCGATCTTGCTCGGCTCGTCGTGCATCTCACGCCAGTGCGCGATCCAGCCGGGCAGCCGGCCGAGCGCGAACAGGACCGTGAACATGCGCGTCGGGAAGCCCATCGCGCGGTAGATCACGCCGGTGTAGTAGTCGACGTTCGGGTAGAGCTTGCGCTCGACGAAGAAGTCGTCGGTGAGCGCGATCTCCTCGAGTTCCTTCGCGATGTCGAGCAGCGGATCCTGCACGCCGATCTTGGCGAGGATCTTGTCGGCCTGCTCCTTGACGATGCGGGCGCGCGGGTCGTAGTTCTTGTAGACCCGGTGACCGAAGCCCATCAGCTTCACGCCGTCTTCGCGGTTCTTCACCTTCTTCACGAAGGTCGCGACGTCGTCGTCGCCGTCGCGGATCTTCGACAACATCTCCAGCACAGCCTGATTGGCGCCGCCGTGCAGCGGACCCCACAGCGCGTTGATGCCGCCCGAGATCGAGGTGAAGAGGTTCGCCTGCGACGAGCCGACCAGGCGCACCGTCGACGTCGAGCAGTTCTGCTCGTGGTCGGCGTGCAGGATCAGCAGCATGTCGAGGGCCCGCACGATCTCGGGGTCCACCTCGTAGGGCTCGGCGGGGAAGCCGAACGTCATCCGCAGGAAGTTCTCCACCAGCGTCAGCGAGTTGTCCGGGTACAGGAACGGCTGACCCTCGGACTTCTTGTACGCGTACGCGGCGATCGTGGGCAGCTTGGCGAGCAGTCGGATGGTCGAGAGTTCGACCTGGCCCTTGTCGAGGGGATCCAGCGAGTCCTGGTAGTACGCGCTGAGTGCGTTCACCGCGCTGGAGAGCACCGGCATCGGGTGCGCATTGCGGGGGAAGCCGTCGAAGAACCGCTTGAGGTCCTCGTGCAGCAGGGTGTGCCGCTGAATCTGGTTGGTGAACTTCTCGAGCTGATCGGCCGTGGGAAGTTCGCCGTAGATCAGCAGGTAGCTCACCTCGATGAAGGTGGACTTCTCGGCGAGCTGCTCGATCGGGTAACCGCGGTAGCGCAGGATGCCCGCGTCACCGTCGATGTAGGTGATCGCACTCTTGGTCGACGAGGTGTTGACGAACCCGCCGTCGTAGGTGGTGTAGCCCGTCTTGGCCAGCAGCGACCCCAGCGCGATCGCGTCGGATCCCTCAGTCGCCTTGACGATGTCCAGGTCGATTTCGCCGCCCGGGTAACGGAGCGAGGCGACCTCGTCGGAACTGGCGTTTTCGGGCACGTTAACCCCTTCTACGGTTGTCGACCGGATCTAGGCTGTCCGTCACCACAGAAAGGTAGTCGCTATGCCCCGGGCGCGCTCGTGTGGGGTTGGCTCTCGGGGTCCTGCTGCCCGGCCGACGGCTGCCAGGTCCGGCGGAACACTTCGACGGTCGCGCACAGGCGATCACGGATGATCTTGGGTTCGATCGGGTCATTGCCCGGTCGGCCGAGGCCGGCGAACGAGTCGGAGAACAGGATCGCCCACGTATCGGTCACCAACGTGACCGCCCGGTCGCCGTCGGGCACGCCCATCCGACGCGCCATCACGCCCATCGTGGCCCTGTTCGTGACGTCGTGCCGCAACGCCAGCGCCGACGCCCGGTAGGACGTCGAGCCGTTGATGATCCGGATCAGCATCGCCATCCGGCGGAACCCGGGCGTCTCGGACTCGTCCCTGCCGGTGAACACCTCCAGCGACGCACCGAGCAGCGCCTCGTACTCCGTGATGCCGAGCGGCTGCTTCTCCATCGCCTCGGCCATCAGGTCGTCGAGGTCGTCGGTGATCGCGGCGACCACCGACTCCTTGTTCGGGAAGTACCGGCTGAAGGTGCGGGGCGCCACGTCGGCGGCCGCCGCTATCTGGTCGACCGTGGTCTTGTCGAACCCCTGCCGCACGCACAGCTCGGCCGCCGCCTCGATGAGCGCCGCGCGGGTACGGCGTTTCTTCCGTTCGCGCAGCCCGTCGAGCGGCAGGTCAGGCATGCCCCAGGTCCGGATCCGTCGGCCGGGGCAGATCCGCGGCGAACATCGCCACCTGTTCGAAGGCGTCGTTCAGGCGGTCCACCATCACCTGGGGGCCGAGGCGCACGGTGTCGGTGTCGGTGATCAGGTCTCCGCAGGCGGTGACGATCGTCGAGGCGAACACCGCGCTGACGAGCCGCCTGCGCCGGTCGTCGATGTCGACGCCCATCCGCTTGGCGATCAGCACCTCGGTGGCGTCGTGCTTGAAGTCGAACGCCGCCTGCTTCAGCGCATCCGAGGCATTGATGACGCGCAGCATGAGGATGATCCGGTCGGTGGTCAGACGGCCCACCTGACGCTTCGCGACGCGGGTCAGGACGGCGACGTGCGCCTGCCGCTGCGCCTCGAGCGGGCCCACCTCCGCGGGAATCGTCTCGAGTTCGACCGCGACCTCGTCGGAGTAGTCGGAGATCAGCGTGAGGAACACCGCGTCCTTGGTCGCGAAGTAGCGGCTGAAGGTGCGCGGCGAGACGTCCGCCGCCGCGGCGATCTGCTCGACGGTCGTGCTCTCGTAGCCCTGCTTGAGGCAGAGGTCCATGGCCGCATCGATCAGCGTGGCGCGGGTGCGCTGCTTCTTGCGTTCACGCAAGCCGGGGACGATGTCCTCCGCCAGTTCAGACACGCGCGAGATCGTAATCCGGTTTGATGTGATTTCCCTAAGTCGTCCGCCCTGATACGCGATACCGCACGAAGGCGGGCACCGCGAGCGTCGCGATCACCACGCCCACCACGACCAGGACGCCGCCGCCTGCTGCCGCCGCGGTGGTGCCGACCGCGGCCGCCGCGGCACCGTGCAGTGTGTCGGCGACCCGCGGGCCGCCCGCCACCACCACGATGAACACTCCCTGCAGCCGGCCGCGCAGTTCGTCGGACGCCGCCTGCTGCAGGATCGTGTTCCGGAACGCCGAGGACACCATGTCTGCGGCGCCGCCGACCACCAGGAACGCCACCGCGAACCAGAGCAGGGTGCCGGCACGGCCATCACTGAAACCGCACGCCAGGCCGAAGCCCACCATCGCCGCGCCCCACACCACGATCGCGATCACCACCGCGAGGCCTTGGCGACGGATGCGCGGCAACCAGCCGGAGAACACCCCTCCGGCCACCGCGCCGATCGAGATGCCCGCCGCCAGCAGCGCCATGGTGGTGCCGCCCTCGATCGGGCCGCCGAAGCTCTCGTGCGCGATCTGCGGGAACAGTGCCCGCGGCATGCCGAAGATCATCGCGATCAGGTCGACCACGAACGACATCAACACCACCGTGTTCCCGGCGAGGTACCGGAACCCGTCCAGGACGGCGCCGATGCCCCACCGCGACGATCCCCGTTCCAGCGACGTCGCCGGAATGCGGCTGAGTCGGTACGTCGCCCAGATCGGCAGCACGCAGGTGACGGCGTCGATCAGATACAGGGTGGACAGGTCGACCCAGCTCAGCATGATGCC
>JAQSXQ010000376.1 GCA_029256565.1 Mycobacterium sp. | reverse complement strand
GGTAACGTCCCTACCCATGCGGAACAAGGGGTCCAAGTACGCGCTCGCGGCGAAACAGACTTCGATCGACGCCGCCAATGCGGCGCTGGACGCGGAACTGGCCGCGCAGTGCGAGTGTGGGCACCGGCACCCCGAGCACGGCCTGTCGGGTCCATGCCACGGGTGCCACTGCTGCAACGACGACGACGATCGCAGCGATCACGTGTACGAGCGGTGCCGCTGCACGGCCTTCGTGCTTGCCGGTGACGTCGCCGCCGAAGTGGCTTCGCTGACCCGCGTCGGGTAGCGGCCGCCTACGCGCGTCCGGTCCGATGCCCGCGGGGGCAGTTCACTGCTTATCCTGTGTCGGCAATGAGCGAGATCCGGATCACCTTGTTCGGGCCGCTGACCGTGCACGTGGACGACCGCCCGATCGATCTGAGGGGCCCCCAGCCATCACCTTGTTCGGGCCGCTGACCGTGCACGTGGACGACCGCCCGATCGATCTGAGGGGCCCCCAGCCGCGTGCCGTCCTGGCCCGCCTCGCGTTGGCCGGCGGTGAAGCGGTCTCGACCGACCGACTCATCGACGACATCTGGGCCGGCGAGCCACCCCCGAAGGCGTTGGGCGGGCTCCAGGTTCACGTGTCCCATCTCCGCCGGGCGCTGGAGCCACGACGTGAACGTCGGGCACCTGCGCGAATTCTGGTGAGTGCGCCGCCGGGGTATGCCCTGCGCCTTCCCGTCGACGCGGTCGACTCCTGGCGGTTCGAGGCGCTGCTGCGTGAGTCCGCCGGCATCGGCGACCCGACGGCTCGCGCCCGCCTGCTGCGCGAGGCGCTCGACTGCTCCGCCGCGCCAGTGCTTCCCGAGTTCACCGACGCCGCCTGGGCCGCAACCGAATCGAGGCGCCTCGCCGACCTGCGGGCCACCGTTCTCGAGCAGTACGCCGCCATTGGCATGGACCTCGGCTGGCACGCGACGCTCATCCACGAACTGGAGCGGCACCTCGCCGCAGATCCGCTCCGCGAGGAGGCGGTCCGGCTACTCGCGATCGCCCTGTACCGGTCCGGCCGTCAACGTGACGCGCTGGCGCAGCTGCGTGCTGCGCGCGCCCGCCTGGCCGACGAGCTGGGTGTCGACCCGGGGCCGGCGCTACGTGCGCTCGAGGCCGACATCCTGGCGCAGGCCGATGCGCTGCTCACGCCGTCGACGGTGGCGCCCCGGGATTCGACCCCGCCGTCGGCCCCGCATCCGACGACGACGGGAGCCCGGACTCGCGCCACTGCGCTCGGGCGCTCGGCCGAGCTGGCCCGGATCGACGCGGCCGCCCGAACGGTGGCGACCGACGGCCTGCGCGCCGTGTGGATCGGCGCCGACGCCGGCGTGGGGAAGACCACCCTCACCGAGGTTGCCGCTCAACGCCTGCGGGCATCGGGCTGGTCGGTTGCGCGTGGCCGGTGTTCCGAGGTGGATGGGGCTCCCCCGGCTTGGGCATGGTCGGAAGTCATCGATTCCCTTGGCCACTCGACGCCCTCGATCGGGTCCGCGTTCGAGCTGGCGGCTGCCGTCGGTGACCGATTGCGAGCTGCGACCGCCGATGCCCCGCTACTCGTGATCCTCGACGACCTGCACCGCGCGGACGGAGCGACACTGCAGCTGTTGCGCACGCTGGCCCTCGACCTCTCCGAACATCCGATACTCGTCCTCGGCGCGCACCGCACCCCCGAGTCCGGGCCCGATCTGGCGGCCACGTGGGCCGCGTTGGCCGCCGTCACCGTCGAGCGCATCGAACTCGGCGGCCTGAGCCGCGATGGAGTCCTCGCCCTGATCGGTGAGCACGCACCGGGTTTCGAGCACGATCCCGAAGTCGTGGACACGCTGACCGCGCGTACCGGCGGCAATCCACTGTTCGTCACGGAGTTCGCCCGCCTGGTGGCCTCGGAGGGCCGATCCGCTGCCGCGACCGCGGTGCCGGCGGGGGTCGCAGACGTCCTGCGCCGCAGACTGACCCGGTTGCCGGGGACGGCGCGTACGGTTCTGCAGCAGACTGCCGTGCTCGGCCGGGAGGCCGACGTCGACCTCTTGATCCGCATCGCGCGGCGCGACGAGGACGAGGTGCTCGACGGGCTCGAGGCCGCCGTCCTCGCCGGCCTCCTCGACGAACCAGATCCGGCCCACGTGCGGTTCACACACGCGCTCGTCCGAGACACGCTCTACGACGACACCCCGCAGCTGCGCCGCGCTCGCTGGCACGCAGCGGCATTGCGGGAACTGCGCGCTGCGCCCGACCCCGACGTCGCCGCTCTGGCCCATCACGCGCTCGCCGCTGCGACCCCCGCCACGGCGGCCGATGCCGCCGACCTCGCCGCGCGGGCCGCCGCGCGGGCGATGGAACTCAACGCGCC
Source organism: Mycobacterium sp. (assembly GCA_029256565.1). Taxonomy (GTDB): domain Bacteria; phylum Actinomycetota; class Actinomycetes; order Mycobacteriales; family Mycobacteriaceae; genus Mycobacterium. The sequence continues at coordinate 1,829 of JAQSXQ010000376.1, read as the reverse complement.
CGGCGAAGCCATGTACCTGGCGGAGTCGGCGGTTCGGATGGCCGACCTGGCGCCGGGCGCCATATCCGTTGGGGACCAGGTGCAAATGCTCGCGGAACTCACGCGTGCGGCGGCGCAGTCAGGCGCCGCGGCGCGGGCACGTCCCGCCCGTTCTCGCGCTGTCCAGCTGGCCGCGGACTCGGGCGACGGCGATCTCCTGCTCACCGCGCTCACTGCCTACCGCGCTCCCATCTCGTGGACGGTGCGCGGTTTCGGCACCGACGACACGGACGTCGAACAGCCGCTACGCCGCGCACTGGCCGACCACCCACACGTCGACCCGGTGACCCGGGCCTGGCTGCTGGTGGCCTTGATCTTCGAGATCGAGAACGACGCCGCTGCCGGTGACCTGAGCGAGGCCTTCGCACTGGCCGACGAGGCAGTGGCGCTGGCGCGCAGCACCGGTGATGCCACCGCGACGTGCGCCGCGCTCAACGCTGCCGCCTACCTGTCCCTGGGCCCCGACCGGGCCGAGGACCGCGACGACCTGGTCGGCCAACTGCTCTCCGTGGCCCGCGAGAACGGCCTGCTCGGCTACGAGGCGCTGGCGCACTGGTTCCTGTTCCTGTGCGCGTCCGCGCGCACCGATCTGACCGAGGCGATGCACCAGGCGGACCTCGCCGTCGAGAAGTCCACGATGGGTCAGCTCGCCGCGCTCGTCCAGGTGGTCGAAATCCATCAGGCCGTGTTGTGCGTACTCGCAGGCCGTTACGACGACGCCGCCATGCGATACCGCCAGGCCGCCCAACGGCTCGCCGCGACCGGGATGGCCAGCGCCGCCGAGATCGCGGTGGTGTTCGAGGTGGTCATCGCCTTCCACCGCGATGACATGGCGAGCCTGACCGATCCGATGACCGCACTGCACGACGTACACCCCGACGCGATGATCGAGGCCTTCGTGCTCGCCCTGATGGCCGCAGGCCGCGTGGACGAGGCGCGTTCACGCTGGGCGATGCGAACGCCAGTGCGCCGCAACTACTATTGGCTCGCCAGGATGGCGTTGTACGCACGGGCCGCCGTAGCCGTGGGCGACCTCGACGAGTGCGCCAACGCCTACGTCGAACTCAGCCCGTGGGCCGGCCGCGTCGCCGGCATCGACTCGGGTTCGGTCTCGTTCGGGATCGTCGACGATGCCTTGGCCCTGCTGGCCGATGCGCTCGGTCGGGCCCGCGACGCCGTGGGCCACCGCGATGCGGCAGACGCCGTGCGGGTGCGCCTCGCGGCTCACCTCGACCGCGCGGGCGTCATCCCCAGATCGCCTTCTCCATCCGGCGGTACCGCGGTGTGACGAGGAACAGCATGACGTCGATCACCGGTCCGGCGTCCTCCTTCAACGCGCGCAGCTCCTCGGCGGATACGGCCGCCGCGATCCGCGGTAGTTCGAACGACATCGTGGCGCCCTTGCGGATTCGGCTCTCGACGTCTTGCCAGTCGGCAACCGACAGATAGCGCCGGATGACGGGAAGGGTGTCGCGCTCCTCCTCGGCGATGTGCTCGGCCAACGTGTTTCGCACGTCGACCAGACGGCCGGCTACGACCGCTGCAGTGCGTCGCGACGGTGAGGATTCGAACTGCCGCACCGTCACGGCGAGCCCGTTGAGTTTCGGGACGAGCGCTTCGTGGTCTTCGGTGAGCGCGGTGAGGTCGACGTGCGCGCCCGCACGCAGTTCGATGACCGGCCAGAGGATGTCGTCCTCGGCACGGTGATGGTGGTGGATGGAATCCACCATCGACTCGAGGTAGCGCACCAGGGCTCGGACGCGACGTCGGGCGATGTCGACGCCCCCGTC
>JAQSXQ010000375.1 GCA_029256565.1 Mycobacterium sp. | reverse complement strand
CGGCTGGCGCCGCCACCCCGCCGCGGCGATGTGGGCGGGCTACGAGGAGGCGCTGGTCCGCTACGGGCTGGTGATCAGCGAGGCATGGGTCCGGCTGGGTCATGCGGACACCACGGCGGCGACGCTGCTGGCCGACCTGCACGCCACCACGGGCATCGACGAGGTCCGTGACCAGGGGAATCTTGCCGAATCGGGTGATCTGCCGCCGTGGCTCGGCGACGCCGACTTCCACCTCAGCCACCAACCGCTGTTCGGTGACGTACCCGACGATCTGCCGTACGTGTGGCCGGGATCCGACCGCGAACGGCGGGTTCCGCTGGACGCGCGGGCATGAAACTAGCCTGGTCGGGTAAACACGGGCGTCGGGCAAGCCACCTTCGGAAGGATTCATGACCGCAGCACGCACGCAGCTCGAGCGAACTGACCTTGACGCGGCGTTGCGCACGGTGGATGCCGTCGCCGCCGCGTTCTCCGCGAAGGTGGTGGGCCAACTCCACCTGCGGGAGTCGATGCTCGTCGCCCTGCTGGCGGGCGGTCACCTGCTGATCGAGAGCGTGCCCGGCCTGGCCAAGACCACCGCCGCACGCGTCGTCGCCGAGTCGATCCGCGGCGAGTTCCGCCGCATCCAGTGCACGCCCGACCTGCTGCCGAGCGACATCGTCGGCACCCAGATCTACGAGGCGGCCAACAACGCGTTCGTGACCCAGCTCGGCCCGGTGCACGCGAACGTCGTGCTGCTCGACGAGATCAACCGCTCGAGCGCCAAGACCCAGAGCGCGATGCTCGAGGCGATGGAGGAACGCCAGACCACGATCGCGGGCGTCGAGTACCCGCTGCCCGACCCGTTCCTCGTCATGGCCACGCAGAACCCGGTCGACCAGGAGGGCACGTATCCGCTGTCCGAGGCGCAGACCGACCGGTTCATGCTCAAGGAACTGGTGCGCTACCCGTCGGCCGACGAAGAGGTCGAGGTCATCTCCCGGATGGACGCCGGACTCTACGAACGCGCCCACCGCACCCCGCCCGCGGTCGAACTCGACGCCATCCGGCACGCCCAGCGCGTCGCCGGCTCGGTGCACATGGACCGCGCGCTCATCCAGTACGCCAGCAGGCTCGTCGAGGTGACGCGAGTCCCCGAGGAGTTCCTGCCCGGCGAGATGGCCCGCCTCATCGAGTACGGCGCCAGCCCACGCGCGACGATCGCGTTCTGCCGCAGCGCCAGGGCGCTGGCGCTGCTGCGCGGCCGCGGTCACGTCATGCCCGAGGACATCGCCGCGCTGGCCCACCGCGTGCTGCGGCACCGGCTGATCCTGGGCTTCGAGGCCGTGAGCCAACGCATCACGCCGGACCTCGTCGTCGACGCGGTGCTGCGCGCGGTGCGGGTGCCCTAGGGCGCGTCTCGTGGGTAGACATCTCGACCGCGCCAAGGGGTTCTTCGGCCGCGACACCAACGGGCTGCTCGAGGGCGGCCGCTATTCGCTGTTGCACTCGCGCAGCCTCGAATTCGACGACCTCCGGCCCTACGTTCCCGGCGACGACGTCCGCGACATCGACTGGAAGGCGACGGCCCGATCCGGCGACGTCCTGATCAAGCGCTTCGTGTCGGAGAAGCACCACAAGATCCTCGTCGTCGCCGACGCGGGACGGAACATGTTGGGGCTCAGTCCGTCCGGTGAGCGCAAGGCCGACGTCGCCGCCAACGTGATCGGCGCGCTGGGCCTGATCACGCTGCGCCGCTCCGACCAGATCGGGATGGTGTTCGGCGACTCCAGGGGCTGCGTCGACATCCGCTTGCGCCGCGGCGAAACCCATCTCGAGTACATGCTGACCCGGTACCTCGACCACGTGCGCGACCACCCCGGCCGCAGCGACGTGCTGACCCAGTTGCGCTGGGTGTGCGAGCACTACCGGCACCGCCACCTCGTCGTCGTGGTCTCCGACGAACCCGACACCGGTGAGCGCCTCGACGCCATGCTGTCCCGGCTGACTCCCCGTCACGACGTGATGTGGGCGATGACGGCCGATCACCCCGTCGTGAGTTCGACCGACGATGACACCGGTGGCTACGACGTCGACGGGGGCGCGCACGTCCTGAGTGGGGCGGATCTCGGATTCGACGTCGTCACCGCCTACGAGGAGGCCGAAGAGGCTCGCCGCGAGGCACTTTGGGAGGCGATGACCACGCGCGCCGTCCCCTACGCCGTGTTCGAGGGCAGTCGCGGCATCCGATCCGGCCTCGTCGGCATGACCGGGGTGTTCGCCCGTGCCGGATGACCTGCTGCGCTTGATCATCGGCCCGGCGCCGATGTCGTCGACGTGGGTGTGGGTGGCGGTGCTGCTGACACTTGCGGTGATCGGCTGGTACGTCGCGGTGTTCCTGACGACGATGCCGCCGGAGCGCAACGCCGGTCCGCGTCTGGTCGCGTCGGCACGCGCGGCGCTGGTCAGGCGCAGGTTCGCGCGCGAGGCCCGCCGGATCGACGAACGCCGGCGCAGCGGTGAGCTGCCCGACGCCGCGGCAGGCGCCGAGCTGAGCCGCACTCTTCGCGAGTTCCTGCACGAGTTCACCGGCGTGCGAGCGCAGTACATGCAGGTCGACGAGGTCGCCAAGGGTAGCCTCGCGCCTGCCGCGCCAATCCTGGCCCGGCTCAACGACGTTGCGTTCAACGAACGGTCGGCCGAGGACGTCGGCGAACTCAGTGGCGCCACCGAGGAGTTGATCCTGACGTGGAGTTGACCTGGTGGCTGGTCGTGATCGTCGCGTGCGTCGCGCTCGCCGCGGGGATCGTCGTCGCGCTGGCGATGCCTGGCGACGACGGTCGCCGACTGCGCCCGCTGGCCAACGTGGACAGGCTCACCCGGCTGCCCGCGTACGTGCGGGCGGTGCGGCGCCGGATGATCGCGACGATCGCCGTACTGGTGCTGCTGGTCCTCGCGTGCGGCGCCTCGGTGCTCGCGGCGGCGCGTCCGACGGGATTGCCGACCGCCGCGCACGACGCCGACACCGGCCAGCCCGAGGACGTGATGGTCTGTGCCGGTGCGCCTGTCGACGACCCACAGCTCGCCGCGGCGATGCGCTTCTTCGCCGGGCACGTCCCGACCTTCGACACCCAGCGCATCGGGCTCACGTCGCCGAATCGCCGGGTGATCCCGATGACCCGCGACCACCAGTACGCCGCGGCCCGCTTCGGTGAGTACGCGGGATCCGATGCCGCCCGTCGCGGGGACTTCTCCCCCGCGGTGTCCTACGCCAACTACGCCGAGAGCACCGAGGACGTCCTCGCTCTGTGCCTCACGGGCTTCCCGGACTTCGACGAGGCAGGGGCACAACGCCGTTCGCTGATCTACGTCGGACCGAGCATGCTGCGGGCACCCGACGAGACGCGGCCGTCGGTGGTGGGTGCCGAGCAGTTGCGCGAGCTGGCCACGACCGCAGGGGTGCAGGTGAATGCCGTCGTCACCGGTCCGAGCAACGCCACCCTCGACGACCTCGCCCGCACCACGGGTGGCAAGTCCGCATCGGCCAGCGGTGACGTCGCGGTGCGGCTCGGCGAGATCCGGGACAACCCGCCACCCCCGACACCGGGGCAGACGGTGCGCGTGTCGACACCCGAGTCCCCCGACGTCCCGCTCGCCGTCGCGGTGCTGGCACTGGCGGCGCTGTCACTGGTGCCCCTGGCGGTGAAGTCCCGATGAGCTTCTACCCGGTGCTGCCGCCCATCCTGCTGGCGATCGTCGCGGCCGTCGCGGTCCTCGCCAGGATCGCGTCGCTGCGGCAACTACTCTCGGCCCGCCGCCGAACCAGGACGCAGGTGTGGCGCTGGGCGGGGGTGACCGCTGCGGTCGTGCTGCTGCTGATCGCCGCGGCGCGACCGGTGTTCGGTGACGACCTGCAGACCACGCCAGCCGGTGCGGCCGACGGGCAGCCGAACGTCTTCCTGGTGGTGGACCGCTCACCCGAGATGGGCGTCGGCGATCTCCCGGATGGCAGGACGCGCATGGACGCCGCCCGCGATGACATCGCCGCG
>JAQSXQ010000374.1 GCA_029256565.1 Mycobacterium sp. | reverse complement strand
GAGCGCGCCAAGCGCTCCAATGGCGAAGCCGTCCAACGCCTCCCGGCTGCCAGGGCGTACCAGCCGGACGACCAACGCGGGGACGAGCATCAGCAGCATTCCCCCGATGGGAACGCCGAGGCCGTCCCGGAGCACCCGGGACGCCGCCACACCCGCACCCAGGGGGACGTCGTAGGCGTTCGAGACCATCTCTCCGGTCAGCAGCACCCACCCCACACCAATGCCGATGCCGAGTGCCGCGGTGGCGACCAGCGTCGTCGAGGAGATGTCGCGGTAGACGTTGGCTTCCTGCAGGTAGATCAGGAACAGCAGCGGCAGGCCCAGTGCCGACACGGTGATGAGCGCCGCGGGCAGGCGGAACAGCGTCGCGGCGACCAGCGCGGCCAGCAGCAGGCCCAGTCCGAGCATGAATGGCGTGCGGGATCCCGAGGCCAGGTGGGGGAACAGGGAACTGACGATGTTGGGCCTCAGCAGGTGCTCGCCCGGGGAGGCGCTGAACGCGCGGATGCGCAACCATTCCGGGCCGTTGCCGGGTTGCTCCTTGAGGTGGCACCCGCAGAGTCCGCAGAAGTCACCCGCGGGAACGTCGGTCTGGCAGACCGAGCACTCCATCGTGGGGCGTTCGTCGTCGGTCGTCGGGACGTTGGTGTCGTCTGTGCTCATCGCGTTGCCCTTTGGAGGATGAGGATGTTGCGGACCAGGTTGTCGACGTCCGGGGTGCCCAGCCCGCTGACGAGGTCGTACCCCGGGCCCGCGGTGTCGACGGCGTTGCCGCCGAGGGTCACGTCGCGGAAGGCGGGCAGTGGCGCTCCCGCGGCGATGCGGTACAGCACCGGGTTCGCGTCGCCGATCTCGCGGCCGCCGTTGGCAAGCAGGTACTGGTTCATCACCGCTGCCAGGCCGGACCAGATCGGTGCCGACTGCGACGTGCCGCCACCGACCACCAGGTTGCCGTCGAGCACGATCTTCACGCCGGTGAACGGGTCGGCGACCGCCGCGATGTCCGGCGTCATGCGCTTGCCGCCGTTGCGTTCCGGCGTGACGCTGCTGTTGATGCCCCGCTGCCACGGCGGGGTGTCGAACAGCGTGGAGACCCCGCCGCCGGTGCCCTGGGACAGGGGCACGTCGAACCAGGCCTGCTCGGAGAGCCAGCCGCCTGCGGTGTCGGTCGACAGCGTGGTGCCGCCGACGCTGGTCATCTCGGGAAGTGAAGCGACGGAGTCCAATCCGACGTCGGATGCACCGGGTGGTGAGTCCCAGTCGTCACCGCCGCGGCATTCCAGTCCGGCGAGATCCCCGCTGGCGTTGAACGAACTCGTCCCGTTGCCGTGCGCGCGCACCAGGGCTGCGCGCACCGGTGCGAGATCGGCTGCGGTGAGGAGTTTGTCGCAGCCCCATCCGATGGAGAAGCTCCAGACGGCGCCGGGGAAGTCGCGGTCGGTCTGCTCGAGCATCTGGCCGATCTTCACGTAGCCACCCTCGCCCTCGACGGTGGGTCTGGCGTTGACGACGACCTTGGTGGCGTCGGGCGCAATGGCATGTGCCACTTGCAGATCCATCGTCAGCTCGCCGCGGGGCCTGCCCGCTTGGCCACCGACCACGACCGGGGTGAACTGCGGCAGCCCGAACGTCGAGGTGAACGTGTCGAGGTCGGTTTGGGCGAAGCCGTCGAACGCGAAGATCACGATCGTCTGGCCCTTGCCGGTGAATCCTGCGCGGGCCAGTGGGGTGACGTTGTAGGTGTTGAGCAGTGCGGTGGGGTCGAGTCCGCGGTCGGGCACGTCGAGCGGCAGGTCCGGTCGAGACATGCTGTGCGGCATGTAGCTCAGGATCCGGCCGAGTTCGGCCACCTCGTGACGCAGGGATGCCGGCACCTGCGGTTGCTGCGGGGAGGCGTAGAACTCCTGGCCCCGCTTGCCGCGGTAGTCGTGCACCTCGACGGCGAAGGCCGCTGCCACCGCGGTCGGGGATCCCTCGAGTACGGCCCAGCCGTCGCCGGGTCGCCATTGGACCGAAAGGCCGTGTCCGGCAGCCCATTCGGTGAGCGCAAGGGGCTGTACGGCCCGGTTGAGCGTGGCCGTCAGCTGAACGTGGTCACCACGTGCGGGACCGAGATCGGTCGACGCAGCGAGCAGCAGTGCGAACGGTCCGTCGATCGTGTGGGCCCGAGGGTCCGGTCGCATCCTGAGATCGGAGGCGACCAGCAGGCTCACGGCGACGATCGCGACCAGCAACCAGCATCCGGGCCTGCCGCGTCTCGGCGACGCGGTCACGGGGTGTGACGGCTGAGAAGCCACGTGAGTCGAACAGCCGCAGTACCTCGGGAGCCGCCGACGCGGCCCACCGGCCCCGATGACGGGGTGGTGGGTCGGTCAACGCTCCCGAGGCTGCGCGATGTCAGTTGTCGCCAGGAATGGCGGTCGGCGCCGGGGGCGCCTTGATCGACGGTGTGAAGAGGTTTCCGCCAGTGGGGTTGATCGACTTCTCGGTGGGTGACACCGAAGGGGCCGACGTCTCAGTGGTGGTGGTGGTGGTCGTGGTTTCGGGGGATTCTTCCTCGTCGGTACCACAGGCGGCAGTCAAGCCGACCATGGCAACGATCGCGGTTCCGCCCACGGCCGCCGCGATGCGACGAGCCAGACGATTCGACTTCATGATGCTGTCCTTTGACTATCCCCGAGTAGCGAACACGTGATCTTCGGCGGATCGCAGCGCGATCCCGCACGGTCCGTGGTTCGGTTTCGAGGACCCGAGAGAGTCCCTCTGCCTGCGGTTCATGGCCCGTACACCAGCCCCATCCCGAAGTGGGTTCTGGCGATCTTGACTCTAACCGACGAGGCAAATCGCCGCATGGTCATTCCGAGAGCCTCTCGGCAGGGTTCGGCGGGCAGGAGCGGAGCGACCCGGGGGAAGGACCGGCGGGCACGGGCGGAGCGCCCCGGGAGAGAGGCGACCACGCCCGCCGGTTCGACACGCCGTGCGGCCCTCTCTGGAGCCTCATCCGCTTGACGGTTGTCGGAGGGTGAGTGTTTACTCGACGTATCGAACAAGTGTTCGATTGAACGCCTGATTCAGATGTTGCGGGAGGTGCTTCTGTGACCAGTGCTACGGGTCTGCGTCACCACCGCTCCGACCGCTCTGAGCAGGTAGAACAGCTGCGCCGCAAGATGGCCGCGATGTCCGGAAAGGGGGCTGCGGGCACCGCTTCGCCGCAGCCTACCGCGGCACCCCGACAGGCGCTGCTACCCGACTCCGAGACTTTGCTGCCGGTGCCGGAATCGCTGGCGGATCTGCTTCCGAAGGGGTTGCCCAAGGGCGCGGTTGCGGTGCTGTCGGGGGCGCGGTCGCTCCTGCTCGCGATGGTGGCCGCGGTGACGTCGGAAGGCGGGCATGCGGCGATCGTCGGCATGCCCGACGTCGGGCTGCTGGCAGCAGTGGAGATGGGGGCCGACCTGAGCAGGCTTGCGGTCATCCCCGATCCGGGCACCGATCCGGTCGAGGTCGCCGCCGTCCTGATGGACGGCCTGGATCTGGTGGTGCTGAACCTGGGCGGACGTTCCGTCGCGCCGACCAGGGCGCGGGCGGTGACGGCGCGTGCCCGGCAGAAGCAGTGCACCCTGCTGGTCTCCAATGGTGACTGGCCGGGTGCGTCGGCCCGGCTGGAGGCCAGGGTCTGCGGCTTCGACGTGACGGGTGCAGGCGCAGGTGCGCCGATACCGGGATGCGGCCGCATCAGCCGGGTGCGGCTGGCCATGCGTGGCCGCGGCCGGGCGAGTGATCCGCTTCG
>JAQSXQ010000373.1 GCA_029256565.1 Mycobacterium sp. | reverse complement strand
AGCACGCGACCCAGCGTGATCGCGCCGCCCTCTTCGCGCAGCGCCTGGATCTTCTTGTTGATGGCGCCGGTGTTGGTGTTCGGCAGGTCGACTATCACGGTCTCCTCCAGGCACGGCCGGTCCGCTTCATCATCTCGAACGCCGAGTCCGGACCCCAGCCGCCGGACTCGTATGGATCCGGCTTGCCGTGCGACTCCCAGTACTGCAGCGCAGGATCCAGGATCCTCCACGCCAGTTCGACTTCCGCGTTGTGATGCCCTCGTCGGGCTGCACGCGGATGACGAGTGCGTTCTGACCGAGTTCCTCGGTCATGGTCGCGTCGAACGGCAGGTGCGGCGCACGCTTGAAGATCAGCGCGATCTCAGTCACTCTGCGGCCCAACCGCTTTCCCGTCCGCAGGTAGAACGGCACCCCTGCCCACCGGCGGGTGTCGACGTCGACGGTGATCGCCGCGAACGTCTCGGTCGTCGACGTCTCGGAGAATCCCTCCTCCTCGAGGAGTCCGACGACCCGTTCACCGCCCTGCCAGCCCCCGGTGTACTGGCCGCGGGAGGTGGTCTCGTCCAACGGCTGGGCGAGCGTGCTGGCCGAGAGCACCTTGATCTTCTCGGCCTGCAACTCACTGGGCGAGAAGCTCACCGGCTCCTCCATGGCGGTCAGCGCCAGGAGTTGCAGCAGGTGGTTCTGGATGACGTCGCGCGCCGCACCGACCCCGTCGTAGTAGCCGCCACGACCACCGAGACCGATGTCCTCGGCCATCGTGATCTGCACGCTGTCGACGTAGTGCGAATTCCAGACCGGTTCGAACAACTCGTTGGCGAACCGCAGTGCCAGGATGTTCTGCACCGTCTCCTTGCCCAGGTAGTGGTCGATGCGGAACACCGACGACTCCGGGAAGACGCTGTTCACCACGCCGTTGAGCGCCTCGGCACTCTCCAGGTCGTGGCCGAACGGCTTCTCGATCACGACCCGCGACCAGCATCCCTCGGGCTTGTTCGCCAACCCCGACTTGGAGAGCTGCTCGCACACCACCGGGAACGCCTTGGGTGGAATCGACAGATAGAACGCGTGATTGCCGCCGGTGCCGCGTTCCACGTCGAGTTCGTCGAGGGTCGCCTTGAGCCGCTCGAACGACGACTCGTCGTCGAAGGTGCCCTGGACGAAGCGGATTCCCTCGGCGAGCCGGTCCCAGACCTCCTGGCGGAACGGCGTCCTCGCGTGTTGCTTCACCGCGTCGTAGACGATCTTGCCGAAGTCCTCGTCGGCCCAGTCCCGGCGTGCGAACCCGATCAGCGCGAACGACGGAGGAAGTAGCCCGCGGTTGGCGAGGTCGTAGATCGCGGGCATCAGCTTCTTGCGGGCCAGGTCGCCCGTCACGCCGAAGATCACCACGGCGCACGGCCCCGCGATGCGCGGCATGCGCTTGTCCCGCTTGTCCCGCAGTGGGTTCACCCAGTCGGCCGGACGGTTGGCGCAATCGCTCGCCACCGGCGTCAGGACTTCTTCTCGTCGAGCTGCTGCTGCGTAGCCTCCATGAGTTCGCTCCACGACTTGTCGAACTTCTCGACACCTTCGTTCTCGAGCGTCAGGAAGACGTCGGTGAGGTCGATGCCAAGGGCTTCGAGCTTGTCGAACACCTCCTGCGCCGCGTCCGCGGTGCCGGTGACGGTGTCGCCCTTGATCTCGCCGTGGTCGGCGACGGCCTCGAGCGTCTTCTCCGGCATCGTGTTCACGGTGTCCGGCGCCACCAGCTCGGTGACGTAGAGCGTGTCGGAGTAGTCCTCGTTCTTCACGCCGGTCGATGCCCACAGCACGCGCTGCACCCGGGCGCCGTCGGCCTTCAGCGCGCCGAAGCGCGCTCCGCTCTCGAACACCTTCTGGTAGGCGGCGTACGCCAGCCGCGAGTTGGCGACACCGGCCTGCCCGCGCAGCGCGAGTGCGTCGTCGGAGCCGATCGCCTCGAGTCGCTTGTCGATCTCGGAGTCCACGCGGGACACGAAGAACGAAGCGACGGAATGGATCTTGGTCAGGTCGTGACCGGCTTCCTTGGCCTTCTCGAGGCCGGCGAGGTAGGCGTCCATGACGGCCTCGTGGCGTTCGACCGAGAAGATCAACGTCACGTTGACCGAGATGCCCTCGCCGATCACCGAGGTGATCGCAGGCAGGCCTTCCTCCATCGCCGGGATCTTGATCAGCACATTCGGCCGGTCGACGATCTTCCACAGCTCGATGGCCTGGGCGATGGTCTTGTCGGCGTCGCGGGCGAGCCGGGGATCCACCTCGATGGACACCCGCCCGTCGACCCCGCCGCTCGCCTCGAAGGTCTTCGTGAACAGGTCGCAGGCGTTGCGGACGTCGTCGGTCGTCACCGTGCGGATGGTGGCGTCGACGTCGGCGCCGCGCTCGGCGAGTTCGGCGATCTGCCCGTCGTAGGCGTCACCCTTGGACAGGGCGGCCTGGAAGATCGACGGGTTCGTCGTCACGCCGACGACGCTGCGGGTGTCGATGAGGTTCTGCAGGTTGCCGGACTGCAGTCGCTCACGCGAGAGGTCGTCGAGCCATACGGATACTCCTGCGGCACTCAGCGCCGCGAGGTTCGGGTTCTGAGTCATGCGATTGCCTCTTCTGCTAGTTGTCCACGCGGGGGCCGCGCTAGTTGTCCATTGATCGTTCCGCGGCGGCCACCACTGCCTCTGGGGTGAAGCCGAACTCCCGGAACAACGTCTTGTCGTCGGCCGATTCGCCGTAGTGCTCGATCGAGATGATCTCGCCGGTGTCACCGACCAGCTTGTGCCAGCTCTGCGCGACCGCGGCCTCGACCGCGACGCGCGCCGACACCTCGGGCGGGAGCACGCTGTCGCGGTACTCCTTGGGCTGGCTCTCGAACCACTCGACGCACGGCATGGAGACCACGTAGGCGACGATGTCCTTCTCCGCCAGCTGCTTTCGCGCCTCGACCGCCAGCTGCAGCTCCGAGCCGGTGGCGATGATGATCACGTCCGCGTCGTCGGCCGGCTTACCGCCGCCGAGGACGTATCCGCCCTTCGACACGCCCTCGAAGTCGGTGCCCTCCAGCACCGGGATGCCCTGGCGGGTCAGGATGAAACCGACGGGGCCGCTGCCGTTGCCGCGCGCGATGATGCTGCGCCACGCGTAGGCGGTCTCGTTCGGGTCGCCCGGCCGCACCACCGACAGGTTCGGGATCGCACGCAGTGCCGCCAGGTGCTCGATCGGCTGGTGGGTCGGACCGTCCTCGCCGAGGCCGATCGAGTCGTGCGTCCAGATGTAGATGGTGTCGATGTCCATCAGCGACGCCAACCGCACCGCGGGGCGCATGTAGTCCGAGAACTGCAGGAACGTACCGCCGAAGGCGCGGGTCGGTCCGTGCAGCACGATGCCGGACAGGATCGAGCCCATCGCGTGCTCGCGGATGCCGAAGTGCAGGACGCGGCCGTACCAGTCGGCCTGGAAGTCCTCGGTCGAGATCGACGGCGGGCCGAACGACTTGACGCCCTTGATCGTGGTGTTGTTGCTGCCCGCGAGATCGGCGGAGCCGCCCCACAGTTCGGGCAGCTTCGGCGCCACGTCGTTGAGCACCTGGCCGAACGCGGCACGGGTGGCCACGGCCTTGGAGCCGGGCTCCCAGTAGGTGATGTCGGAGTCCCAGCCGTCGGGCAGCTCCTCTGCCGTGAGGCGATCGAGGAGCTTCTTGCGCTCCGGCTCGCGCTCGGCCCAGGCGTCGAATTCCGGCTGCCACTTCTCGTGGGCCTCGCGGCCGCGTTCGACGAGCTTGCGGGTGTGCTCGAACACCTCGGGCCGCAACTCGAACTTCTTGTCCGGGTCGAAACCGAGCACCTTCTTGGTGGCGGCCACTTCGTCGTCGCCGAGCGCCGAGCCGTGCACGCCGCCGGTGTTCATCTTGGTGGGTGCGGGATACCCGATGATGGTCCGCAGCGCGATGAACGACGGCTTGTCGGTGACCTTCTTGGCCTCCGCGATGGCGGCCTCGATGCCCTCGACGTTCTCGCCGCCCTCGAC
>JAQSXQ010000372.1 GCA_029256565.1 Mycobacterium sp. | reverse complement strand
GCTTTGCAGGCCGGTGCCTAGCCACTCAGCCACACCCGCGTCGTCCATGACGATGCCAGCGTGACTCACCCGCGCCCAGGGTTTCGCTCCCCGTGATTGCTACTGGAGCGGCACCCCTACCGCCGGTCCGTTCTGCGGCCAACCCTCGGGTGAATCCTCCCAGGACTCCTGGCGCCCGTAGGGCGTGACGTCGAGGAACGGATAGCCCGCCGACGACGGGTCCAGGCCGCGCGCGTAGGTGGTGTAGGTGTGGAACACCTCGTCACCGCGGCGCAGGAACACGCTGGCCCCCGGCCAGTCGCCCCGCAGTTCGTCGTCGGTCCAGCCGTCGGCGTGCAACTCCGCCAGGGACTTGTAGTTGTATTCCACCGGAGCGCGATCCGGGTCGAGCGTGACGTGGAGGTCGTAGGTGAAGTCCCCGTCGCGCGAGGAGTACCACGGGAACGTCCAGCCGTGTTCGTCCCGATAGCGGGCAATGCTGGCGTACGGCGCCCTCGACACCGCGACGAACGTGACGCCGCGGGCATTGAGCAGGGCTCTGTCCTGCTCGGTGAACGTGAGGTCCGCCGCCGCGGTGCAACTCGGGCAGCCACGGTCGTTCGCGTCGATCCACATGAAGTGGTGGACGTAGAGCTGCGGCCGTCCCTCGAACAGGTCGGCCAGGCCGACCACGCCATCCGGACCCTCGAACGCATAGTCCTTCTCCACCTTCACCATCGGTAGGCGTCTGCGCTGGGCGTTGACCGCGTCCCGAAGATGCGTCGCCTCCCGTTCCCGCGCGAGCAGCTCCCGGCGCGCCGTCAGCCACTCGTCGCGGCTGACGACCTCAGGGCAGGCGATCGAATCGATGGTCATGGGGTCCCCTTTCGAACGGTCACCAATGCAGACCGCCCGGCCGCCGGGAACTCATCGCCGATGCGACCGCCTCGCGATACCTTGTCGGCATGCTGCAGCTGCTCGCCGACCCACCGTTCTTCGGCGGCCCCGGCCAAGGCACCCGCCAGATCGTCGAGTTGTTCGTGGCCTTCGGGCTCACCGCGCTCATCGGCCTGGAACGCGAGGTGCAGGGCAAGAGCGCCGGCTTGCGCACCCAGACGATCGTCGGCACCGCCGCTGCGCTGATCCTGCTGGTGAGCAAGTACGGGTTCCAGGACGTCCTGCAACCCGAACTCGTGGTCGTTGACCCGTCCCGCGTCGCGGCCCAGATCGTCTCGGGCATAGGGTTTCTCGGAGCGGGCATCATCATCTTCCGCCGCGGCTCCGTTCACGGACTGACCACTGCAGCCGCGGTGTGGGAATCGGCCGCCATCGGGATGGCCGCCGGCTCGGGGCTGCTCCTGCTGGCCTGCACCGTCACGGCCATGCACTTCCTGATCGTGCTCGGGTTCATGCCGGTGGCCAGGCGGCTCGCGTCACGGCTCAGTGGATCGATCCGGATGCACGTCGTCTACGACGAAGGGCGCGGCGTGCTCACCCGACTGTTGCAGGCATGCGAGCACCGCGGCTGGCAGCTCGCGGAACTCGCCAGCGACCCCGCAGGCGAACCGCTCGGCGCCGGGCACGGACAGTCCGGCATCGTTCTCACGTTGTCGGGCAACGGAATCGTCAACGCGCCCGCCGTGCTGGCGACGATCGAGGGCGTGACGGCGATCCGTCGGCTCGACGACGACCCCGACCCGGATTAGGCCCGTTCCCGGCTCGCACGGTAGGACGCCACCGCGCCGACGACGGCCAACGCGGCGAACGTCGCGAACAGAGACCGGGCGGCCGTCTCGTCGCCGCGGTCGGTCATGTTGACCACGACGCCGGCCAGGCCCGCCCCGAATGCGCCGCAGATCAGTTGCACGGTGTTGATCGCGGCGGCAGCCGTGCCGCCCTCCGCCGGGTCGTCGACGGAGCCCATCGCCCATGCCGACAGGTGCGGCCACGCGATGCCCACGCCGGTCCCGGTGATCGCCAGGGCGACTACCCAGACCGCGACGATGCCCGCCGTGGCCCCATCCACGAAGGTCATCGCGCCCACCGCAAGGCCCGTCGCCATCACCAACGGTGCGGACATCACCAGCCGCCTGACGTTCCGGGAACTCGTCACCGAGGCGCTGGAGATCTCGCCGACCGTCCATCCGACGGCCAACGCCGCGCCCAGGAACCCCGCGGCCACCGGAACCAGCCCCGCCAGGCGCTGACCGAACAGCGGCACGTACATGTCCACCATCGTTGCCGCCATCAACATCCCGAGCGTCAGGTAGATCCACTTCAGCGGGCCGGGTCGAAATGCCGTGGGCGGCAGAACCGATGCTGCGAGCCGCCGGTCGACGACCAGGAACACCCCGATCAGCAGGGCGCCGACGCCGAGCAGGCCCGCCGTCATCGCCGCGTGCTTCGCGATTCCCGCCACGCTGATGGCGAGTGCGGCCGCACCGAGCAGCACCAGCGACCACACCGGGATCCGCTGTACGGGCGGTGCATGGCCGGTACGGCGGGGCAACGCGAATGGGACCAAGAGCGCCATCGCCGCGGTGAGGATGGCAAGCACCCCGAAGGCCCAACGCCACGAACCGAACTGCGCGAACAGGCCGCCGGCAGCAGGACCGACGATGGTGCCGACTCCCCACATCGCCGAGACGAGGGCCGACGCCTTGGTCCACAACGACTGCGGCATGGCCGCGTTGATCACGGCGTAACCCAGCCCGGCCATCAGACCGCCCGCAGCGCCCTGCACGATTCGCCCTGCCAGCAGCAGTTCCATGGTCGGCGCCACGGCGCACAGCACACTGCCCGCACCGAACACCGACAGCGCCGCCACGTAGGACCGTCGCGGCCCGAGACGGGACAGCGTGGAACTGACCGTCGTGGCGGCGACGACAGAGGACACCAGGTACACCGTCGTCACCCACGCGTAGAGGCGTTGCCCACCGATCTCGGCGACCGTACTCGGCAGCAGGCTGATGGTGAGGAACTCGTTGGTCGCATATAGCGCGACGCCACCGGCAAGCACGGTCGAGGCCCCGATGTGCTTCGGGCCCAACAGCTCGCGCCAACCGCTTCGGGCCACCTCGAGTTCCGTCATGCGCTCACGGTAGGAACTGAACCGAGGTTGAGGTCAAGCTACTTGAGGCCGGCGGCATCCATGCCGCGTAGTTCCTTCTTCAAGTCCGAGATCTCGTCGCGGATGCGGGCTGCCAGTTCGAACTGCAGATCCCGCGCCGCGGTCATCATCTGAGCCGTCAGATCCTTGATCAGATCGGCCAGCTCGGCTCGCGGCATCGACTTGGTGTCGCGGCCCTCGTAGATCCCCGCACTGACCGCCCGGCCCGGCTCGCCCTGGGCACGCCGTCCCCGCGACGAGTTACGCCCCGATCCGCCGACGTCGACGGTCGCCTCGGTGTCGTCCGCCTCGCGGTACACCTGGTCGAGGATGTCGGCGATCTTCTTGCGCAGCGGCTGCGGATCCACCCCGTGCGCAACGTTGTACGCGATCTGCTTGCTGCGGCGCCGGTCGGTCTCCTCGATGGCCTGCTGCATCGAATCAGTGATCTTGTCGGCGTACATGTGAACTTCACCCGACACGTTGCGTGCCGCGCGACCGATGGTCTGGATGAGGCTTCGCGGCGATCGCAGAAAGCCCTCCTTGTCGGCGTCGAGGATCGCCACCAGCGACACCTCGGGCAGGTCGAGACCTTCACGCAGAAGGTTGATGCCGATCAGGACGTCGTATTCACCCAGGCGCAGCTGCCGCAACAACTCCACGCGGCGCAGCGTGTCGACCTCGGAGTGCAGGTACCGCACC
>JAQSXQ010000371.1 GCA_029256565.1 Mycobacterium sp. | reverse complement strand
CTGGTCTCGGTGGGGTAGTAGCCCAGGCGGCGGTACATGTCGACGCGCACCCGCCGCCGCAGTTCGGGGTCGGCGGCGATCCGCTCGTCGAGCAGCGGATACAGGTTCCGGCCTGCGTGCTCCCACTTCAACACCCACGCTTGATGATTGACGCCTGCCGACCACCACGACACCTCGTCGAGGGGTACGTCGACGATCTCGCACAGGCCGGCCATGGTCCAGTACACCGAGTGGCACAGCCCGAGCACCTTGAGGTCGGGCGCCACGTGGTGCAGGTAGGTGACGTTCATGGCCATCGGGTTCGTGTAGTTGAGCAGCCAGGCGTCGGGGCAGATCTCCGTCATGTCGCGGGCGATGCCCGCGAGTACCGGGAACGTCCGCAGGCCGCGGAAGATGCCGCCGACGCCGATGGTGTCGCCGATGGTCTGGTGCAGCCCGAACCCTGCGGGGACGTCGAAGTCGCGCACCGTCGCCTCGTGCATCCCGACCTGGATCACGTTGATGACGTAGTCGGCGCCGTCGAGGGCGCGGCGGCGGTCCAGCGAGGTGACGATCTCGGGCCGGGCCCCGGTGGCTGCTGCGGTGGCGTGCGCGATGGCCTCGGCCGTCTCGAGCCGCTCGGTGTCGATGTCGTGCAGGACGATTCGCACCGACGCCAGTTCGGGGAACGAGAAGACGTCGCCGAGTAGTTCGCGGGTGAACTCCACGCTGCCCGCCCCGATGATGACGATCGTGGGTGTCACGCTGTCTCCCGATTCCCGCTGACGTACTCCGAAGGCGTCAACATTCATCGATCATGAGAAGCTCGCTCAAAGCGCGCAATGCAACGGGCGAAACGATCAGGAAAACTGAGCGTCTCAACCCTGGCTCAAGGAGTGTCGGCGATGTCGATCAAGCGGACCGATCGCATGCGCGAGGTGCTCTCGCTGCTTCGCGACCGCGGGGACGTCTCGGTGTCGGTGCTGTGCGAGGAACTGCGCGTCTCGCCCGCCACCCTGCGCCGGGACCTCGGCGAACTCGAGGAGCAGGGTCTGCTGCTGCGCACCCACGGCGGCGCCCGTGCGCTCGATCCCAGCGGCAGCGAGATTCCGGTCCGGCTGCGCGACCACAGGATGATCGCGATCAAGCGCCGGATCGCTCAGCACGCCGCCGCGCTGGTGCCCGCGGGCCCGCAGGCGGTGGCGCTGACCGGAGGCGTGACCACCGGCGAGGCGGCGCGGGCGCTCAAGGGCAGACCCAACATGACGATCGTGACCAACTCGCTGACCATCGCCGCCGACTGCGCGGTCGACGCACACATGAAGGTGATCATCACCGGAGGGCTGGTGCGCGCGAATTCCCTTGAGGCCGTTGGCCCGATGTCAGAGCACGCGTTCCAGGTCATCACCGTCGGCACCGCGATCCTCGGTGCCGACGGCATGTCCGCAGAGGTCGGCGCCACCACGTTCGACGAGGCGGAGGCGCGCACCGCGATCGCGATGGCCACCAACGCCCAGCGCGTCGTCGTCGCGGTCGACGGGTCGAAGATCGGCAAGGTCACGCTGGCGCGGATGACGGCGCTGAACCAGCTGGATCACTTGGTGACCGACTCGACCGCCGACGCGCGGCAACTCGAGCGGATCGCCGACCACGGCGTCCGCGTCCACGTCGTCGACGTAGGAGACGCATGACCCAGTCGACGTAGGAGACGCCTGACCCAGTCGACGTAGGAGACGCCTAGCTACGGGGTGCTGAGCAGACCGCTGTCCCGGATCGCCTCGGCCAGCGGTTCCAGCACGGCCGGGTCGTACGGCGGCGGCAGGTAGATGATTGCGAGGTCGAGACCCTCGGCGCCGAGCGCGACGCAGTCCTCGATCAGCTTCTTGTAGTCGCGGTCCTCGCCGAGGCGCACGTGCGCGGACAGCGTGATCTCCTTGGGGTCCCGGCCGATGTCCTTGCACCGCGCCGCCAGCACGTCCCGCTTGCGGGCGAACTCGTCGGGCGGCCCGCCGACGAAGTTCCAGTGGTCGGCGTACTTCGCGGTGAGCGGCAGGGTGCGCTTCTCGCCGCTGCCGCCGATGCAGATGGGCGGGTGTGGCTGCTGCGGGCCCTTCGGCTCGTTGCGGGCGTCCTTGAGCTGGTAGTACTTGCCGTCGAACGTCGTGGTCTCCTGCGTGAGCAGGCCGGTGAGGACCGCACAGGCCTCTTCGAACCGGTCGAAGCGCTCCTTGATCGAGCCGAGTTCGATGCCGTAGGCGCCGGACTCCTCTTCGTTCCAGCCCGCGCCGATGCCGAGTTCGAGGCGGCCGTTCGACACGATGTCGAGTGCCGATGCCATGTTGGCGAGCACCGCGGGATGGCGGTAGTGGATGCCGGTGACGAGCACGCCGACGCGTAGCCGCTTGGTGGCCTGGGCCAGCGCCGTCAGCGTGATCCAACCCTCCAGGCACGGCCCGGTCGAGTCGGAGAAGATCGGATAGAAGTGGTCGAACGTCCAGCCGGACTCGAAGACGTCGATGTCGTCGGCCGTCTGCCAGATCGGGAGCATCTCGGCCCAGGTGGTGTTCTGCGGTGAGGTCTTGAACGCGAATCGCACGGATTCGACGTTAGTCCTCGAAACTGGGAGTCGCCTCGATGAGTCTCGTGCTCGAGTCGGGTCAACACACCATGATCGACATGACGACGGCATGCAGGCGGACCGCGGCGCTGCTCGGCGCGGTCCGCGACGACCAGCTCGACGCGGCGACCCCGTGCGAACGATTCCCATTGGCCGACGTGGTGGCCCACGTGGGCTTGCTCGGAGTCGCGTTCGCCGCTGCGGCGCGCAAGGACCTCGGCGAACTCACCGACGCGCCACCCGAGGGCGCCTTCGTGCTCGACGACGACTGGCGCGACCGATACCCGGCGAACCTGGCCGAACTGGCGGCCGCCTGGCGCGAGCCCGCCGCCTGGGAGGGGATGACCCGCATCGCGGGCATGGACATGCCAGGCGAGACGGTCGCGATGATCGCGCTCGGCGAGGTGACCATCCACGGCTGGGACATCGCGGTCGCGACGGGACAGGACTACGCGGTGGACGAGGACGAGGCGCGGGCGGTGCTCGAGTACGTCGAGTCCTTCGCGGCCGACGGCCCGGTCGACGGTCTGTTCGGGCCCGCCGTACCCGTCGCCGCCGACGCCTCGACGTTCGACCGGGCGCTGGCCGCCAGTGGGCGCGATCCCCGCATGCGCGCAAACTAGGGGTCATGGACCCAATCGATCCTGTTGCCGCCTTGCGCGAGATCGCGTTCTACAAGGACCGCGCCCGCGAGGAGTCCCGCCGGGTGATGGCCTACCGCAACGCCGCCGACGTCATCGAGCGACTCGACGACGCGCAGCGCGAGAAGCACGGTAGGGCCAACAGCTGGCAGACGCTGCCCGGCGTCGGTCCCAAGACGGCCACCGTCATCGCCCAGGCGTGGGCGGGCCGCGAGCCCGACACCCTGGCCGAACTGCGCAAGGCAGCGGGTGACCTCGGCGGTGGCGAGATCCGCGCGGCGCTCAAGGGCGACCTGCACCTGCACTCGAACTGGTCGGATGGCTCGGCGCCGATCGACGAGATGATGGCGACCGCCGTGCGACTCGGCCACGAGTACTGCGCGCTGACCGACCACTCGCCGCGGCTGACGGTCGCCAACGGGCTGTCGCCCGAGCGGCTGCGCAAGCAGCTCGACGTCATCGACGAACTGCGCGACCGGTTCGCGCCGATGCGCATCCTCACCGGCATCGAGGTCGACATCCTCGACGACGGGTCACTCGATCAGGAACCCGAGCTGCTCGAGCGT
>JAQSXQ010000370.1 GCA_029256565.1 Mycobacterium sp. | reverse complement strand
GTGGTGCGCGAACTGCTCTTCGACTCGCTCTCGGCGCAGGACGTCCGCACCCTGGGCGACGTGATGAGTCGCGCCCGCGACCACATGCGCGCCCGCCCGCCCCGCTCCGCTGCGCCGCGCAAACGCAGTGCCGGGTCTACCGATTAGGGCAGGGGCCGATCGATCTGCTCGCGGAGGATGTCGCCATGACCTGCGTGCCTGGCGAATTCCTGGATCATGGCCAGCAGCGTCCATCTCATGCTGACGTTCCCCTCGCGGGGATTGAGCTTGACGTCGTCGAGGTCGAAACCCGATGCGATGTCCCGTGATCGTTGGCTGGCCCGCTCGAACTCGGCGATGACGTCGGCCAGCGACTCGTCGTCCGCGACCGCGAAGGTGCCTTCGTCTCGACGCGAGTAGCCGTCACACTCGCCTTCATCCAGCTCCGCCCAGAACCGTTGAAACCAAATGCGTTCGGCGGCAGCGGCATGCTTTATCAGGGAGATCGGCGTGGTCAGCGATGCGACGAGTCTGCGCCGGGCATCTTCCTCGGCCAAGCCGAGCACGCTGTCGATCAAGGCTCGTCGGTTCCGGTCGAGCACGTCCTCGATGATCGTGCGTTCGTCGCCGTCGGTGATCGGTTCGTCGTTCATGGTCTTTCTCCTTCGTGGTGGGGGTTCGGGGAGTGGCAGCACGATGCGTCCGGGCGTCGGAGACGCCAGGAAACGGTGGGGCATTGAAAGGCTTCGCTGCGCCGAAGGCGCTCGCGCCGTGCTGGCCTGTCGCGGCATGGAACGCCGCAGGCGGGACCGTATCGGTCAGTGGCAGGTTAGCGCAGCGCGGGCATCGAGGGTGACCGAACTCGTGATCGGTAGCGGCTCGCCCGCAGCAACCTGTGCCGTGTGTCCGGCGACCTCGTCGGACCGGAACAGGAGAGGAACGAATGAACACCAGCCGCCTCGGCATTGCCCTCACCGCTGCAGTTCTCGCGGCCACCGCGCTCAGCGGCTGCACGAAGGTCAGCGAGATCAGGGACGTCGCATCGAATGCGGCCGAGCAGGTCGTCGCCTCGGGCACCGAGCAGTTCGTGAAGAAGGTGTCGGGCGACTTGTTCACCGCCGAAGGCATCGACGCTGCCTACTCGGCGCTCTCGGACGAGGTCGGTGCCACCCCGATGCAGGTCGTGGAGGTGACCATCGTCGCGGGCGCGCTGACGGTGCAGGCGATCGATCCGAGCGCGCCGACCGAACTCAACCAGTGGAGCTACACCGCCGGAACGGTCGGGCCGTCGCGGCCCGTCGACTACGGCGACGACGTCGAAGCCCTTGGCGAGAACCTGTTCTCGGTCGATGAGGTCGAAACCGGCGCGATCGCGGCGGCCGTCGACGGCGCGCTGGCGGCGAGCGGGATCGCCGATGCGGAGGTGCAGAGCATGATCATCAAGCGGAACATGCCGCTCGATACGAGCGTGACGATGTTCATCAACGTCGATGGTGAGCGCAGCAGCAAGCAGGTGCGAGCCGACGTCTCCGGGCAGATCACCGACGTCGTCTGACTGATGGCGGCGTCGGCCGATGATTGATTGGCGGGCAGTCACTCTCGGGGGTCAGAGTGCTCGATCATGGTGACCAGGGAGTCGGTGAGTTCCTCTGCGGTCGTATGCCAGTTGTCGGTGCTGAGGAGGCCGCTCTTCTCGAGGCCGGCTGCACCATGCACGCCAGTCAGGAGGATGGCCGCGCAGCGCTCGGCGTTCCCTTCGCCGACGACGTCGGCGACGATGGCAAGGAACTCGTCGCACATGCGCTTCGCGGCGCTGACCACCGCCTCCGGATCTCCGGTGGGGGTGGCGAACATCAACTGGTACAGATGCGGCTGTTGCCGGCTGACGCTGATGACGCCCAGAAGGGCCGCCCGTAGCTTGTCGGTGGCTGGTAGACCCGAATTCGTTTGCACGGCGTGCATGTGATCGCCAAGACGTTCCCAGCCTTCGGCGGCGACCGCAGTCAGCAGGCTCGCCTTGTCGGCGAAGTGCCGATAGGGCGCGCCGCGGCTGACTCCTGCCCGGGCGCCGACCTCGCGCAGCGTGACTGCGTCGGGTCCGCCGCCGTCGAGCAGTTCGGCGGCTTCGCCGAGCAGGGCGCGGCGAGTGGCTGCTGCTGATTCGGCGCGACTCACGATCCCCCACCATTTGAGTTGACAGCGTCAACTCAGCGGGTACGGTCATTGAGATGACACCGTCACCCGAAAGTCAACAGATGGTCATCGTAACCGGGGCGTCGACCGGCATCGGCGCAGCCACGGCGCGCGAGCTGGCTCACCAAGGGTTCCACGTCCTTGCGGGTGTGCGACGCGACCGGGATGCCGACGCGATCCGCGGGCCCGGGATCGAGCCGCTGCTCATCGACATCACCGATACCGAGCACGTCCGCACGCTTGCCGCCCGGGTCGACCAGGATCCGCAGGGGCGACGACTGCGCGCCGTCGTGAACAACGCCGGCATGGGGGTCAACGTGCCGGTCGAAACCTTCCCCATGGATGCGTGGCGAAAGCTGTTCGAAGTCAACCTCTTCGGCCACGTTGCGGTGACTCAGGCCGTGCTTCCGGCCCTGATCCGCAGCAAGGGTCGCGTGATCAACATCAGCTCCGTGGGCGGCAAGGTGGCCATGGCCACCTACGGTCCCTACGCCGCCACCAAGTTCGCCCTCGAGGCGGTCAGCGATGCACTACGGCGGGAACTCGCTGCGACCGGTGTTCAGGTCGTCGTGGTCGAGCCCGGTGCAGTGAGTACCGAGATGCCGAGCCGGGCGGTCGCCGCCGCGAACGACCTTGCCGCGGCGATGACGCCAGAGCAGCAGCTGCGCTACGGCGCGCTGGTCAGGGCAGTCAACGCGCAGACCGTTTCCCACACCACGTCGTGCCTACCGGCCGACGCCGCCGCCGCGGTGATCGCCAAGGCGGTGACGGCCCGTCGGCCGCGGACCCGCTACACCGTGGGCCGTGAAGCCGCGCTGATCCGCTTCACGCGGTTCATGCCCGACCGGGCGCTCGATCGTGCCCTCGCTGCGGCGCTGCGTCCCCACCATCGAGCCGAGGACAAGGGCCGCGATACCTCCGCCGCCTCGGTCCGGTGAACCCACACGAGGGGAAGAACGTGCGCGTCAATGCCTTTGCAGTCACCACCCCGGGCGGCCCACTGACTTCGTACGAGTACGACACCGGCGACCCCGGACCGCTCGAAGTCGACGTCGACGTCACCCACTGCGGGATCTGCCACACCGATCTGACGGTGATCGACAACGACTGGGGCGCAGCGGTCCCGGCAGTCGCCGGCCACGAGGTCGCCGGCATCGTCACCGCAGTCGGGTCGCTGGTCGACACCGACCGGCTCTCCGTCGGCCAGCGTGTCGCCGTCGGTGGTGTCGCCGGATCCTGCATGAATTGCGAGTACTGCCTAAACGGGCGGCAGCAGCTTTGCGCCAGCAGAGACAGCCTCGCGTTCCGCGGCGACCGCGGAGGCTTCGCCTCGTCCGTGCGGGCGAGCGATTGGCGGTTCGCCTATCCGGTTCCAGACGCGATCGACCTGCAGCACGCCGGACCACTGCTGTGTGCCGGTGTGACGGTCTTCGCGCCGTTCATTCGCCACGGCATCAAGCCCACCGATCACGTGGCCGTCGTGGGCATCGGCGGGCTCGGTCACCTAGCCATCCAGTTCGCCCGGGCCTGGGGCTGCGAGGTCACGGCGATATCGTCTTCGCCATCGAAGCGTGATCAAGCCTTTGAATTGGGAGCCGATCACTTCGTCTCGACCGCGGGCGCAGATCGATTGG
>JAQSXQ010000369.1 GCA_029256565.1 Mycobacterium sp. | reverse complement strand
CCGAAACGGTCACCGTGCGGTTCCGCTCGCTGGACGGACGCGACCGCAAGATGGAGGTCCCTCAACTCGTGTTCACCGAACCGATCTCGAGCCTGGTCGCGGTGGCGTCGTGACCGTCGACCAGTCCCCCGATTACGCGGGTTTCTCGGCACTGCCCGACGTCGACTCGACCGCACGGACCCCGCAGCGGCGGCGGCCGAGGTTCGATGGTGACGTCAGCGAGTTACCCGACCGCGCCTGCTGGGCACTGCAGCATCTGCTCACCCGTCGCTACGTCAGCGCCGAGACCGATCGCGACCTCTACACCTGGGTGCTCGAGTACCGTCCCCAGCTCACCGTGCGACTGTCCGAACTGGACCTCGTCCTGCGCATCGTCGAGGGCGCCGACGTCGCGTTCGTGGAGCAGGCCCGCTACGAATCGGCAAGGGGCGTCAAGCTGTTGCGCCGGGAGCCGCTCGGCACGTACGACTCGATCCTGGCGCTGCACCTGGCCCAGATGATGCGGGCGTCCGGCGACCAGACCGTCCTCATCAGCCGTGACGAGGTGCACGGACTGTTCTCCGGCGTGCTCAACGACGTCGACCGCGACGCCGTGACGTTCGGCGCCCGCATCGACGCCGCGATCGCGCGACTCACCGGGCTGGAGATCCTGCGCAAGAGCCGCGACGACGAGGACAGCTACACCGTGAGCCCGGTGATCACCGCGGTGATGACGGCGTCGGTGATCGCCGAACTGCAGCAGCAGTTCGAGTTGCTGCTCAGCGGCGGCACGCCGGCTCCGCAGGACCAGGAAGCAGACGACGAATGACCGAGCAGTTCCACCTCTCCCGCCTGCAGGTCATCAACTGGGGCGTGTTCGACGGCTACCACTCCATCCCGTTCACCGAGGGTGGCGCGCTGATCGCCGGCGCCTCGGGCAGCGGCAAGTCCTCACTGCTGGACGCCATCTCGCTGGGCTTCCTGCCCTTCAACCGACGCAACTTCAACGCCTCCGGCGACAACTCGGCCGCCGGGTCCAGCGCAGGCCGCCGCACCGTCGACAAGTACGTCCGTGGCGCGTGGGGTCAGCGCAGCGACAACGGCGTCAGCCGGGTGATGTACCTACGCGGCGACGGCACCGCCTGGTCCGCGATCGCCGTGACCTATGCGAGCACCACCGGCCGCACCGTCACCGGCCTGGTCCTCAAGTGGCTGACCGGTGAGAACCGGTCGGACTCGTCGAGCCGGTTCGTCCTGGCCGACGGTGACCGCGACATCGAAGACGTCTGCAACCGGTGGGCAGCCGGCCGGTTCGATGCGGGCGTGTTCAAGGACCGGGGCGACGGGGCAGATTCGGAGTGGCGATTCTCCACCAAGGTGGAGTCGCAGTATCTCGCGCAGCTCTACGCCACGATCGGCATCCGCGCCTCCGACGCCGCCCAGCAGCTCCTCGGAAAGGCCAAGTCGCTCAAGAGCGTTGGCGGACTCGAGCAGTTCGTCCGGGAGTTCATGCTCGACGAGCCGGACAGCCTCGCCAGGTTGCCGGAAGCGCTCAAGCAGATCGACCCGCTGGTGGAGGCCAGGGAGCTGCTGGCCGTCGCGCAACGCAAGCGCAAGATCCTCGGCGACATCGAGAAGGTCCAGCAGCGGTATGCCTCCGAGTCCTCGGACCTCGGCATCATCGACCTGGTCGACCAGGCGATGGTCCGCGCGTACACCGACCACGAGCGGCTGGCTCGCTGCCCGTCGCAGATCACGTCGCTGGACGCCACCATCGACCAGCTCGGCAACGAGTACGAGGACGTCACGCGTCAGCTGAATCTGGCCAAGGCCGAGGGTGATTCGCTCAACGCCCAGATCAGCGGATCCAGTGCCAGCATCGGGCCGCTGCAGTCACAGGTGGCAGGCGCCGAAGCGCAGGCCGAGGAGGTGTCGCGCCGTCAGGCCGCCTACGAGACGCTGGTGATCGCCCAAGGCCTCGACGTCCCCGACACCGCCGACGAATTCTGGAACCTGCGTGAGGAACTTGCGACACAGGCCAACGAGCTGCTCGCGAAACTGGATCGGGGCCGCGAGGCGTCGACGGACGCGGAGTACGCGCAGAAGTCGGCACGCCTCGTGCGCGACGAGGCCGCCAAGGAACTCAAGCGCGTCGAGCACGTGGGGTCGGCACTGCCTGAGTTCGCCACCACGATGCGCGAACACATCTGCGCCGCAGTGGGAATCGATCCCGGCGAGCTGCCCTACGTCGCCGAGCTGATGGACCTGCGGCCCGAGCAGAGCCGGTGGCGCGTCGCCGTCGAGAAGGTGCTCCGCGGCGTGGGGCTGCGGCTGCTCGTCCCCGACCGGCACCACGCAGCCGTACTGCGCTTCGTCAACGAGACGAACATGGGCGGCCGGCTGCAGCTGCACCACGTGCGCGCGAGCCTCGCAGGCGCCGAACCCGCAGAGGCGCAGCCGAATACGTTGGCCGGCAAGCTCTTCGTGGTGGATCCGACGCACGTCTGCGCGGCGGAGGCCGCCGACGTGGTCGCCGCGGCGGGTGATCACGTGTGCGTCGACACCCCCGACGTCTTCGCGCGCTTCCGGCGAGCGGTCACCGACGCCGGGCTGTACAAGGACTCCGACCGGCTGGCGATCAAGGACGACCGACGACCTCTGCGGCAGTCCGAGTACCTCTTCCAGGGTGACGTCGCCGCGAAGATCGATGCACTCACCGTCGACCTGGCCGCCGCCGAGGAGGCCTACCAGGCCGCTCGGCGCGCAGCCGACGACATCGCCGCCGAGCGCCAGCGGTGGCGGGACCGGGCCGCCGCGTGCAAGGCCATCTGCGAACAGTTCCCGCAGTGGAACCAGGTGGACGTCGAAACCGCCGACGGGCACGCCGACCGGCTGCGCGAGCAGTACGAACTGCTGCTGGCCGATCACCCAGACATCGAGGCGCTCAATGCCCGCGCCGACCAGTGCTGGGAGGAGATCCAGACGCTGATGACCCGCCGCGGC
Organism: Mycobacterium sp.; assembly: GCA_029256565.1. GTDB lineage: Bacteria > Actinomycetota > Actinomycetes > Mycobacteriales > Mycobacteriaceae > Mycobacterium. Next base: position 825 of record JAQSXQ010000369.1, on the reverse strand, counting down.
GCGATCCAGACCCGCCGCGACGACCTCGACCGCCGACGGACCAGCCTGCTCGAGTTGCAGGAGCGGTTGGCGCCGGCGTTCGTGTCCGAGCCGCTCACCGACCTGCTGAACCGGTACGCCGACGACGTGCCGGTGACGCTTGACCTGCTCGACCCCGAACCGCACCGCGACGCGGTGTTCACCGCCATCCGTCGCGAGCGCGAACAGCTGCGCGACAGCCGTCGGCGGTCGTACGACGAACTGGCCCGCATCCTCAACACGTTCGACACCGCGTTCCCCGACTCGGTGCCCAACGACAGCGACGTCTTCGACGAACGCGTGCACGACTACGTCGCACTGTGCAGGCACATCGACGAGCGCGAGCTGCCGGAGGCCTACGAGCGGATGATGCGCCTGGTCACCGAGCAGGCCCCCGACGCGATCCTGACGCTGCACCGGGTGGCCGAGCAGGAGACCCGTCGGATCAGCGACCAGATCGCCAGGGTCAACACGGGTCTGGGGTCGGTGGAGTTCAACCGCGGCAGCCGGTTGACGTTGCGCGCCAACCCCCGCGCACTCACCGCAGTGTCGGAGCTGACCGAGATCGTCAAGGCCATCTCTCGGCGCATCGCCGAGGTCGGGCTGGGTGACAAGCAGGCCATCCTGGACCAGTACGCCGACATCCTGCGGTTGCGCAACCGGCTGGCGTCCACCGCACCGGAGGACAAGGCGTGGACGCGCGACGCCCTCGACGTCCGCAATCGGTTCACCTTCGACTGCGCCGAATGGGACACCGGCACCGAGGAACTCATCCGCACGCACAGCAACGCCGGCGACAACTCGGGC
>JAQSXQ010000368.1 GCA_029256565.1 Mycobacterium sp. | reverse complement strand
GCCCGGTGGCGGGAACACCGAGGAACTCGCCGCGATGCGTTCCGCGGTAGGTCTTGAACGTCGTCACCTTGTCGCCGTCGACCGTCTGCCAATGGATGTCGGCATGAAAGTCGGCGAACGCCTGCCGCAGTCCGGTGTAGAGCGTGCGGACGCCTTGCTTGTCGGCCGCGACGCCCTGTTGGGGTGTGTGGTCGGTGAAGTCGTCGGCGAAGATCTCGTCGAATACGGCGAAGTCGCCACCGTTCTGCACCGCTTCGACGTTGCGGCGGACGACGTCGATGGGTGCGCTGGGATCTGGTGTCATGGTCGGCGTCTTCTCATTCGTTGGGTGTGAGTTCAACGAATGTTCGCGAGGCGAACACGCCACCGGGAAACTCGTGCAGCGCACCACCGATGGCCAACGGGCCCAGATCGATGGGCATGTAACCGAGGTCGGTGATCAGCGCTGCCGCGATGTCGTGTGCATCGTCGTGGTCACTGGAGTGGAACAGCAGTTTGGGGGCGCCGCCTCGCCGCGGCCCGGACAGGTAACTGGCGGGTGTCATGTGGTTGAAGGCCTTCACGAGATGTGCACCGGCGGCCTGAGCGCCGACCACTTCGCTGGAAGTCCGCCCGCCGAGGTCGGCTTTGACGAAATCGGGTGCTTCCAGCGGATTGGTGGTGTCGATCAGCACCCGTCCCGAGAGATCCCCGGCAGCACCCAGCGCGGCCGGAATCTTGCTCCAGTTCACGGCAAGGAAGACCGCCTCTTGCGCGCCGGCCTCGTCGGGGGTGCCCGCTGCCAGGTTCGGTGCTCGCACGACGTCGGCAAGGGTGGCTGGCCCCCGGCTGTTACTCAGGATGACCCGGTGACCTGCACGCGCCAACTGCGCCCCAATCGCCTGCGCGATGGCACCGGCCCCGATGAAACCAATCTTCATTCGTCCCTCTCGACTGTTGGTGGGGAGACGTTCAGACCGCGTAGCCGCCGTCGACGTACCAGCTGGACCCGGTGACGTAGGACGCCTCGGGCAGCGCCAGGTAGGCGACGGCGCTCGCGATCTCCTCGGGGCGGCCGTATCGTCCGACCGGCATCTGTGCGCGCGCCTCCTCTGCGACCTGGCGGTCGTCGTCGGGGTTCATGTCAGTGTCGGTAGGGCCGACGGCGATGTTGTTGACCGTGACGCCCCGCGGCCCCAATTCTCTTGCCAGGCCACGGGTGAGGCCCGCAACCGCGGCCTTGGTCATCGCGTACACCGCGAGCCCGGCGACGGGGATGCGGCTCTCGTTCACGCTTCCGATGGTGATCACACGGGCGCCGCGGCTCAGGTGCGGGACGGCGGCTTGGATGGCCACGAAGACGCCGCGGACGTTCACGCTCACCAGTCGATCGAACTCCTCGACGGGAAACGACTCGATCGGCGCACCGTGCGCGACGCCGGCGTTGTTGACCAGCACGTCGAGACCACCGAGCTGCGCGACCGCCTCCTCGACCGCTCCGCGCGTGGCCGAGACGTCTCCGCTGTCGGCTTTGATGGCGACGACGGTGCGTCCGCCGGCCGACACCTCGGCAGCCAGCGACTCTGCACGTTCCGCAGACGACGAGTAGGTGAACGCCACGGCTGCGCCATCCGCGGCCAGGCGCCGCACGATTGCCGCCCCGATTCCCCGTGAGCCCCCGGTCACCAGGGCGCGGCGCCCGGCCAGCGGCCCACTGCCGCGTGACGATTCATGATCTGATCGCTCCTTGGACACGACGTCATCAGCTCCGGAGATGGTCGTCATGCACTCGGCGGGATGAGGACGGTCCACAGATCGGTGATCAACCCCTCGCTGATCACCGCAGCGTCGAAGCCCGACATCGCCTCCCGTCCGTCGACGGGATCGACCAATCGCCACGCCAGGTAGCCGAAGCCGGGCAGTTCGTGCACCGGCCCGACGGGTTCGAACTGCAGATCACCCAATCCCGCCTGCAGCTCAACGCATTTCGCCTCGAGTCCGTCCCGCCCGGTGAGCACTCCTTCGGCGTCGGTCCAGCGCACGTTGGCGGCGTAGGTCCGTTGGCCGGCGGTCTGACGCAACGCGTCATCGCGCTCGTTGAACACCGCCATCAGGTTGTCGTGCATGAGCTTCTCGATGCCGGTCGTGCTCACTGCGTCCTCCAGCCGTCGCGATGAACGAGCTGCAAGCCGCGTCCATCGAAGTTTTATAACGATGCTGACAAAACCGTATGGCGGCGACCGTATCAGGTTTGCGCGAATGTCGGAGGGTCAAATCAATCGGCCGGAATCAACACGGCTAGCGCAGTATTGCCGCCAAGGGTGATCAGCTGCGAGCCGACCGGCGCCGCGGCCAAGCGCGCAACGCGACGTCGGCGGCGGCGCGCATGGCGTCGGGGCCGACACCGTCTCGCGCAATGGACGACAACCCGCGAAGGACGACGTCGATGTAGTCGGTCAGCGCGTCGACGCTCGCGTCCTCGGGCAGATCACCGTCGTCGTGGGCCTGCTGCATTCGGCATCGGATGGCCTCGCGCCCGAGCAGGCGCTCGTCGACGAGAACGGGGTCCGAGATCACGAAGCACCCACGGGGCTGGGCGGAGCCGGCGTACTCGCGAATCGCGATGTCGAGCATCTTGGCGAACACGGCGCGCGCCGTGCGCTCCCCCAGGCTCGGGGGTACGACGGTGGTCGGCGCGCCGGTGTAGGTGGCGACGGCTTCGTCGAAGAGCTGCTGTTTGCCGCCGAAGGTGTTGTAGAGACTCGGTGCCGAGATACCCATGGCCTCGGTGAGGTCGCGGACGGTGGTCCGGTCGTAGCCGCGCTCCCAGAACAGGTGCAGGGCACGGGTCAACGCCTGCTCACGATCGAACTCGGGCGGGCGGGCCATCGAGCCATCCTACGGAGACGCCACCACCAGAGCCGCCATCACCAGTGCGATGCCCACCGCCTCGGCGGCGGTCGGCCGCTGCGCCAGCGCGATCGCGCCGACGATGGCGGCCGTCGCGGGCAGCAGTGCCAGCAGCAGCGCGAACCGCGCCCGGCCGATCCGCGTCAGCACCACCTGGTCGAGGCCGTACGGCACCGCGGTCGACAGGACGCCCACCGCGGCGCCCAGCAGCCAGGTGCGGGGATCCGCGAAGACCGAAGCGTCGTCGACCAACTGACCCGCCAGCAGCGGCGCCGCGAGCACCACTGCCGCGACGGCCATCCCCACGGCCAGCGAGTCGAGCCCGGCCCCGGCATCGGCGACCCGCTTGCCGAGCAGGATGTAGCCGGCCCACAGCGCGGCGGCCAGCAGCGCGAAGCCGACACCGACCGCGTCGGCACCCGCCTGCACGCCCGCACACAACGCCACACCACCGGCGGCGAGTACCACGGCGACCAGGTCGCGAGCACGCCGAGATCCCAGCGCCGCCACCGCGACCGGGCCGAGGAACTCGATGGCCACGGCAGTGCCGAGCGGAATGCGGGCGATCGCCTCGAAGAACGCCACGTTCATGGCCACCGTCACGATGCCGAATCCGCCCGCGGCAATGATCGTGCGCCGGGTCCAGCGGGTGCGCCACGGCCGGCGCCAGGCGAGCAGTGCCACCGCGGCTGCGGCCGCCCGCAGCCACGCCACTGCCGCGGGGTCGGTGGTCTCGAACAGGAACACGCCCACCGCCGCGCCGACGTACTGCGACACCGCGCCCACGACGAAGAAGAGCGCGGGCCATGGGGCTACAGCGCGGCGTTGATCGCGTCCACGCGGTCCTTGGCGTCGCCGAAGAGCATCTGCGTGTTGTCCCGGAAGAACAGCGGGTTCTGGACGCCTGCATAGCCCGAGGCCATCGAGCGCTTGAACACGATGACGTTGTCGGCGTTCCACACCGTCAGCACCGGCATGCCCGCGATCGGGCTGCTGGGATCCTCGGACGCCGCGGGGTTGACGGTGTCGTTGGCGCCGATCACCAGGACGACGGAGGTGCCGTCGAAGTCGTCGTTGATCTCGTCCATCTCCAGCACGACGTCGTAGGGCACCTTGGCCTCGGCCAGGAGCACGTTCATGTGGCCGGGCAGTCGGCCCGCAACCGGGTGGATGCCGAAGCGCACGTCGACGCCGCGCTCGCGCAGCTTGCGGGTGAGGTCGGCGACGCCGTACTGGGCTTGGGCGACGGCCATGCCGTAGCCGGGGGTGATGATCACCGTGCTGGCCGAGCCGAGCAGTTCGGCGGCGCCCTCGGCCGTGATCTCGCGGTGCTCGCCGTAGTCCTTGTCATCGGCGGGTCCCGCTTCGATCCCGAAGCCGCCCGCGATGACGGAGATGAACGACCGATTCATCGCCTTGCACATGATGTAGGACAGGTATGCACCGGAGGAGCCGACCAGTGCGCCGGTGATGATCAGCAGGTCGTTGGACAGCAGGAAGCCCGACGCGGCCGCGGCCCAGCCGGAGTAGCTGTTGAGCATCGACACCACGACGGGCATGTCGCCGCCGCCGATGGA
>JAQSXQ010000367.1 GCA_029256565.1 Mycobacterium sp. | reverse complement strand
CGACCAGGTCGACGTCCGTCAGTGCCTCGGCCAGCCGGCGCACCTCGTCGGTGGCCCTGGCGTCGTTCTGAAGGATGGCCCGGCGCAACGCCTTTCCGTGGGCGTCGACCGGAATGACAGCGGGCACCATGCCGGAGACCGCTATGGCGCCCACCGCGTCGGCGCCGACACCGCTGACCCGAAGGACCTCGCGGATGGTGTCGACGACGTTGGCGTGCCACTGCGCCGTGTCGGCCTCGGCGCCACCGGGCACGGGGGAGTGCAGGGTCGACTCCCGGCCGGCCTGGGCGACGATGCCGGTCGACGGGTCGAAGAGCACCGTCTTGGTGCCGGTGGTACCGACGTCGATGCCGATCGTGTGCGTGCTCACCGCGAGCCGGCTTCGCCGGCGCGGTTCGACAGCGAATCCGCTTCGTGACTCGCCACGGTCACGACCTCGACCCCGAGCGTGCGCGCCGCCACCAGCGCCGGGTGGTCGCTCGGGCCGTCGGTGATGATCACGTCGACCTCCGCGAGCGCCGCGATGCTCACGAACGTCACCCGGCCGAGCTTGCTCTTGTCCGCCGCGACGACGACCCGGTCGGCGCGTCGGCTGGCCGCGCGCTTCACCCGGCTCTCGGACTGGTGGTAATCGGAGATCCCGCGCTCGCCGTCGATGCCCGCGACACCCATGACGAACGTGTCGCAGTTGTAGTTGCCGAGAGTGTCCTCGGCCGCAGGCCCGATCAGGCTCAGCTCGCCGGGCCGCAGTTCGCCGCCGGTCAGCACGACGGTCGTGTCGGCCTCGTCGACCAGTTCCAGGGCCGCCAGCAGGCTCGGCGTCACGATCGTCAGGCCCAGTCCGCGGCCCCGCAGCGAGCGGGCGACGGCCAGGGCAGTGCTGCCCGAGTCCAGGATCAACGTCTCGGCGGGTCCGATCAGGTCGGCCACCGCGTCGGCGATGTGGCGCTTCTCCTCGGCGGCGTTGGCGACGCGGGTCGCGAAGGAGGGCTCGGAGTCCTTGCGGGACAGAGCGATCGCGCCGCCCACCACGCGACGGACCAGTCCGAGCATCTCGAGGGACTCGACGTCGCGACGGATCGTCATCTCCGACACGTCGAACTCAGCGGCGAGTTCGGCGAAGCCGACCTCGCGATCGGTACGCACGCGTTGCGCAATGCGATCCCGCCGGGACTTGGCATCCACCGTCGACCTTCACCGGCCCTTTCAGCACTTCGATATGTGTGAAATTCACATGTTGGTCGCGAAACATGTTCGAAACATGCACTTCGCGGTGCGATTGCTGTGAATCTATAACAGGTCGGTGTGGATTGCCCACACTTCCGCGACGATTCCTCCGAATTCGTCCTCGGTGCGGGTGGCACGCCCACCGGAATACCGCCCGAGATCGCGGGTATGACTGCCCGATGACAGAGATGACCGTGTCCGTCCCAGTCGGAACGTCCTCCACCGAAGTCATCCGCGAGGTCCTGGACGATCTCCGCGACCGACTGTCCGATCAGTACGGCTACGAGGCGTCGGGCGAGACGAGTCCGACCGCCAGGGGCCTCAACCACGCGATGTCGCGGAACGCCAACATCGAGGTCATCGACCACGACGGCACCGTGACGTTCAAGCTGCACGGCTTCGTCGACGTCGACGCGACCGATCTGTTGACCGGTGCGAGTAGCGCCATCGAGCAGCGGCACGCCGGTACCCGGGTCGAGATCGGGTAGGCGACACACCGGGCGGTTTGCCGATGGCGGCCCCCGACGACGCTCTGCCTCGATACCGTGCGAGCGTGCTGCACTTGCGCGTCATCGCACCCGAGGACCTCCGTGACGACGTCATCGCGATCCTCCGCGGCGAGGTCGGGGTTGCGAATCTCCTGCTGTACCCGGGGGTGGCGATCGAACCGGAGGGTGACGAGATCACCGCCGACATCGCGCGCGAGTGCGCCAACGACGTGATCAAGCGCCTCAAGGACCTCGACGTGCAACACCGCGGTGCGATCACGCTGGAAGTCCTCGACACCGTCCTGTCGACCCGCGCACATCACGCCGAGGAGGAGGCGGACGGCGACCCGGCCGACGCCGTGATCTGGGACGAGCTGATCGGCCGCACCCGGGAAGAGGCGACGCTGAGCGTCACCTTCGTGCTGTTCCTGACGCTCGCGTGCTTGCTGACGGCCGTCGGCGTGGTCACCGACTCCACGGTCACGGTCGTCGGTGCGATGATCCTCGGCCCGGAGTTCGGTCCACTGGCGGCACTGTCGGTCGCGCTGGTGCAGCGCAGGGCGAACCTCGCCCGGCGCGCCGCAGCCGCGCTGATCGTGGGATTCCCCATCGCAATGGGCATCACGGCGCTGACCACCACGGCGGCCGAAGCCGTCGGCTGGCTGACCCCCGACAGCGTCGAGCACATTCAGGAGGTCGACTTCATCTTCCAGGTGGGCCCGTTGTCGTTCGTCGTCGCCCTGCTCGCGGGCGCGGCGGGCATGCTGTCACTCGTCTCGTCGAGGTCCGCGGGGCTGGTCGGGGTGTTCATCTCCGTATACACCATCACCGCAGCCGGTTTCGCGGTCGTCGCCGCCACCGTCGGACAGTGGGACGTCGCGGCGAAGTCCGCTCTGCAGCTGGTGGTCAACCTCGTCGGCATCGTGGTGGCCGGTGTCCTGGTGCTGATGCTGCGCCCGAGCGGCCGGTTGGTTCACCACGAGATGCGCAAATAGCGGCCGGGTGCGTACCGTTCCGCGGTGATGGTGCTTCGAGCCGGCGGCCTCCCAGAGCCGATGTCGACGATCGGCGGTGCGGGTGCGTCCGCCGCCGACGTCGTCCGCGCGTACCAGACCGCCATCGCGCAGCGGGCTCTGTTCGACGTCCGTGACGGCGCGGACTACGACGAGTTCGTCGACGAGACCGGTGGCGTCAGACCCGCCTGGCGGGAACTCGCCGAGTGCGTGTCCGACCGCGGCCACGGTGGCCTGGAACGGCTGCGGACCACGGTGCGCGGCCTCGTCGACGACTACGGCATCACCTACGTCCAGGCCGACCGGTACGGGTCGGTGATCGGCGCCGCGGGCGGCGACGGCGTGGCTGCCACGCCCGGGCCCTGGTACCTCGACGGACTCCCGATGGTCGTGTCGGCGGCGGACTGGGCCGTCCTCGAAGCCGGTCTGGTGCAGCGGTCCAGACTGCTCGACGCCGTGCTGGCCGATCTGTACGGCGACCGCAAGTCGATCACCAGCGGCGTGCTCCCTGCCCAACTGCTGTTCGCACATCCCGGGTACGTCCGCGCGGCGCGCGGCATCGAGGTGCCAGGACGCCACCAACTGTTCCTGCACGGGTGCGACGTCAGCCGCAGCGGATCGGGGGAGTTCGTCGTCAACGCGGACTGGACGCAGGCACCCTCGGGTGCCGGCTACGCACTGGCAGACCGCCGCGTCGTCGCCAATGCCGTCCCCGACCTCTACGAGAGCATCGGCCCGCGCCCGACGTCACCGTGGGCGCAGGCGTTGCGGCTCGCGCTCGTCGACGCCGCGCCGGAGTCGGCGGCGGAACCGGTCGTCGTGGTGCTGAGCCCCGGCATCCACTCCGAGACCGCGTTCGATCAGGCCTACCTTGCGGGCGTGCTGGGCTTCCCGCTGGTGGAGAGCGCCGACCTGGTGGTCCGCGACGGCAAGCTGTGGATGCGCTCGCTGGGCACGCTCAAGCGGGTCGACGTCGTGTTGCGCCGCGTCGACGCGGAGTTCGTCGACCCCTTGGATCTGCGCGCAGATTCACGCCTCGGCGTCGTCGGTCTCGTCGAGGTGCTCCGCCGCGGCGCGGTGACGGTCGT
>JAQSXQ010000366.1 GCA_029256565.1 Mycobacterium sp. | reverse complement strand
GCCATCACGCTGCTCAACCAGGGCCGGGTCGACGTCGTCATCAACGACAGCATCGCCGTCTACGCCTACCTCGCCGAGACCGGCGACAAGTCGGTGAAGATCTCCGGCACCGTCGGCGAGAAGAGCGAGCAGGGCTTCGCTGCCCGCAAGGACAGCGGCATGCTGCCCGAACTCGACGGCGCACTCGGAGAACTCCGCGCCGACGGCACCCTGACCGAGATCTCGAAGAAGTACCTCAAGGCCGACGCGACGGGAGCGCCGGCGTCGACGCCGATCCGGTCGGCCGGGGTGCTGCGGGTCGGCACGGAGGGCACCTACTCGCCGTTCAGCTACCACGACCCGGCGACCGGCGAATTGACCGGATACGACGTCGACGTCGCCAGGGCGGTCGGCGAGAAGCTCGGCGTGCCAGTCGAGTTCGTCGAGACGCCGTGGGACTCGATCTTCGCTGCACTCGAGGCGAACCGCTTCGACGTCGTCGCCAACGAGGTCACCATCACCCCGGAACGCCAGGCCAAGTACGACCTGTCCAGACCGTATTCGGTCGGCGAGGGCGTGATCGTCACCAGAGCCGACGACGACTCGATCACCTCGCTGGCCGACCTGAAGGGCAAGACGACGGCTCAGTCGACCACCAGCAACTGGGCGCAGGTCGCCCGCGACGCCGGCGCCAACGTCGAGGCCGTGGAGGGGTTCGCGCAGGCGATCACCCTGCTCAACCAGGGCCGCATCGACGCCACGGTCAACGACAGCATCGCCGTCTACGCCTACCTCGCCGAGACCGGTGACCAGTCGGTGAAGATCGCCGCCGAGACCGGCGAGCGCAGCGAGCAGGGCTTCGCCGCGCGCAAGGACAGCGGCCTGCTGCCCGAACTCGACGGCGCCCTCGACGAGCTGCGCGCATCGGGCACGCTGACCGAGATCTCGCAGCGCTACCTCAAGACCGACGCGACCGGCACCGCCGCCGGCGCGCAGCAGAGCGGCCAGGATCCTCAGGACGTGCCGCAGGTCCGCTCGGCCTGGCAGCTGGTGCTCGACAACCTGTGGCCGCTGGCCAAGGCGGCGTTGACGATGACGATCCCGCTGACGATCATCAGCTTCGTCATCGGCCTGGTGATCGCGCTCGGGGTGGCGCTGGCGCGACTGTCGTCGAACGTGGTGCTGAGCAACGTGGCCCGGTTCTACATCTCGATCATCCGCGGCACCCCGCTGCTGGTGCAGCTGTTCATCGTGTTCTTCGCGCTGCCGGAGTTCGGGGTGAAGATCGACCCGTTCCCCGCGGCGGTCATCGCGTTCAGCCTCAACGTCGGCGGCTACGCGGCCGAGATCATCCGCTCGGCGATCCAGAGCATCCCGAAGGGCCAGTGGGAGGCGGCCGAGACCATCGGCCTGAACTACGTGGGGGCGCTGCGCCGCATCATCCTCCCGCAGGCCGCGCGCGTCGCGGTGCCGCCGCTGTCGAACACGCTGATCTCGCTGGTGAAGGACACGTCGCTCGCGTCGACGATCCTGGTGACCGAGCTGTTGCGGCAGGCGCAGATCATCGCGGCGCCGACGTTCGAGTTCTTCGCTCTCTACGGCACTGCCGCCGTGTACTACTGGGTGATCTGCCTGGCCCTCTCGTTCGGTCAGAATCGCCTGGAACACCGACTCGAAAGGTACGTGGCGCGATGACCGAGCCCGGCGACAGCACGGCAGCCGAGAGCGGACCCGAGTACCGGGTCACCGCCGACGGCATCGAGAAGGCCTTCGGCGACAACAAGGTGCTCAAGGGCGTGTCGTTCCGCGTCGCGCGCGGCACCGCCACCGCGATCATCGGACCGTCGGGCTCCGGCAAGACCACGCTGCTGCGCGCGCTCAACGCGCTCGACGTGCCCGACTCGGGCGTCATCCGCGTCGGGGAGGAGGAGATCGACTTCTCCCAGCCCGTGCCCAGGGACCGGCTGCGCCGCTACCAGGCCCAGAGCGGGTTCGTGTTCCAGAGCCACAACCTGTTCCCGCACAAGACCGTGCTGCAGAACGTGACCGAGGGTCCGGTGTTCGTCCAGAAGCACCCGAAGGAGCAGGCCGAGGCCGAGGCACTCGAACTGCTCGAACAGGTCGGGCTGGCCGAGAAGCGCGACCAGTACCCGTTCCAACTCTCGGGTGGTCAGCAGCAGCGCGTCGGCATCGCGCGGGCGCTCGCCCTCAAGCCCAAGGTGGTGCTGTTCGACGAACCGACCTCGGCGCTGGACCCCGAACTCGTCGGCGAGGTGCTGTCGGTGATCAAGGACCTGGCGGTCGAGGGCTGGACGCTGGTGATCGTGACGCACGAAATCCAGTTCGCCAGGCAGGTTTCCAACCAGGTGCTGTTCACCGACCAGGGCGTCATCCTCGAGCAGGGGACGCCCGCCGAGGTGCTCGAGAACCCGAAGGAAGACCGCACCAGGCAGTTCCTGCAGCGCATCCTCAACCCGCTGTAGGCGGTTGTAGACGGGTTGTAGGCCTGTCGCGAGCGTGCGCGAACTACGGTGAAACCGCGGCGTGTCGGCCGCAGACACGCACGCTCGCGGAGGGACATGGGCAGCCACATGGTGCAGGGACGCGCACGGGAAGCAGACGTCGTCATCGTGGGAGCGGGGCTCTCGGGGCTGATCGCCGCGCGGACGGTGCTCGAGGCGGGGCTGACGCCGGTGATCCTCGAGGCCGACGACCGCGTGGGTGGGCGCATCCTCACCGAGGAGGCACTCCCGGGCATACCGCTCGACCTCGGCGCCCAGTGGATCGGCGACACCCATCACCGCATGTTCGCCCTCGCCGCCGAACTCGGCGTGGAGACCTTCGCCCAGTACGACGAGGGCGAGACGTCGTATGACCTCGCGGGCAGTGGCGTCATGCGGCAGAACGACTTCCACGCTCGCTACGGCGAGGAGCTGACCCACCTCGAGCGCGTCCTGCGCTCGCTCGACGAGCTGGCCGCCGAGGTCCCCGCCGACGCGCCGTGGCTGGCGCCGCGCGCAGCAGAGTGGGACGCGATCACGGCGGCCGCCTGGTACGACGCGCAGGGGCTGTCGGTCGTCGCACGCACCCTGCTGGAGATCTGCACCGTCGGCATCCTCGCGGTGCCGACCGCCGAAGTGTCGTTCCTGCACCTGCTATTCACGATCCAGACCTGCGGGGTGACCTCGGAACTGTTCGCCGAATCCGAGGGAGGCGCCCAGACCACGCGGTTCGTCGGCGGCACGTCCGAGATTCCCCGTCGCCTCGCGGCGCTGCTGTCGGAGCACATCGTGCTCGATGCGCCGGTGCAGCTGATCGAGCACGCGGCCGACGGCGTCACCGTGCACTGCCGCGGCGGGCGTACGTTCCGCGGTCACCGGGTGATCGTCGCGATATCGCCCACCCTCGCGGGCCGGATCGCCTACGACCCGCCGCTGCCCGGTGACCGGGATCAGCTGACCCAGCGGATGCCCAACGGTTCGGCGATGAAGGCGTTCTTCGTCTACGACGAACCCTTCTGGCGCGCAGAGGGTTTGAACGGCCAGCTGATCTCCGACGTCGGCCCGGCTCGCATGTCGAACGACACCTGCGTCCCCGGCGACGACCATGGCGTCATCCTGCTGTTCCTCGAGGGCGAGCAGGCCAGGGCCGCCAACCGACTCACCCCGGCCGAGCGCCAGGCGGCACTCACCGAGGAGCTGGTGCGCCACTATGGCAGCAGGGCAGCGCGGCCGCAGTTCTACGTCGACGGTGAGTGGTCGGACCGGCAGTGGACGCGCGGCTGCTACAACGCCAACATGGGCCCGCTGGTGTGGACGACCTACGGCTCGACGCTGGC
>JAQSXQ010000365.1 GCA_029256565.1 Mycobacterium sp. | reverse complement strand
ACCGAGTGCTCGGACGCGAAGTCGACGGCATCGGCCGCGGCCCGTTCGTTCTTGGTGTCGAGATGACGCATCCCGGCGAAGACGGTGTGTCCACCCATCGCCAACTCGCGCACGGTCATCGCGCCGAAGCCACTGGACGCGCCGGTGACGACGATCGACTTGCCCATCAGATCACTCCGCCGTTGACGTAGATGGTCTGCCCGTTCATCCACCGCGCCGGACCGGCGAGGAAGGCGACGACCTCGGCGACGTCGGCAGGTTCGCCGAGCCGTTCCAGCGGTGCCATGCCCGCCATGTGCTTCACCTGCTCATCGCTCTTCCCGTCCAGGAACAGCGGCGTGGCGGTGGGGCCGGGGGCCACCGTGTTCACGGTGACGTTGCGCCCTCGCAGCTCCTTGGCGAGGATCAGCGTGAGAGCCTCGACGGCGCCCTTGCTAGCGGCATAGGCCGAGTAGGTGGGCAGCGCCAGCTTCACGACCGACGACGAAAAGTTTATGAGGGCGCCTCCTTGCCGGAGGTTCTTCGCCGCCCACTGCGACACGACGAAGGTTCCGCGGACATTGGTGCGCATCGTCCGGTCGAAGGTCTCCAACGACGTCTCGGCGAGCGGCGCGAGCATCATGATGCCCGCGGTGTTGACGATGACGTCGACGCCACCGTAGCGACTCGTCACCTCGTCGAACATCGAGGTGACGGCGTCCTCGTCGGCGACGTCGGCTTGAACCGAGAACGCCGACCCGTTCGCATCCGTCACGGTGCGGACCACCTGTTCGGCACGATCGGCGCTACCGGAGTAGTGGACGGCGATTGAGAACCCCTCGGAGGCAAGACGTTCGACGATCTCTCGGCCGATGCCACCCGACCCGCCGGTCACCACGGCAACCCGTGCCTCGTGGGCGTTGCTCACTTCCGACCTCCCACGGCTTCGTACCCTCGACGAAGAACCGTCGTAGAAAGCCTGCCGCGCCGGACACCGCCTCGGTGACGTGATGTTGCGCAGTGCGGTCGGTGGATTGCTCGATTCCGGTCAGCGGCCCGAGACGCGCGCGGTGCGGTAGGCCGTGGGAGACGTGCCGTGATGCTTGTGGAACGCCGCCGCGAAGTGACTGGCACTGCGATATCCACACCGGGCGGCCACCCAGCTCACGGTGCTCGTCCGCGCCACGAGCAATTCGGCTGCACGCTGCATTCGGATCTCGACGAGGAATCCGTGCGGTGTCACCCCCGTCGCCGTCTTGAACGACCGCAGGAAGTAGTGCTTGCTCAACCCTGCGACCGCAGCCAGTTGCTCGAGGGTGATCTCGTCGGCGAGGTTGTCCTGCATGTATCCGACGACGCCGGCGAGCGCCCTGGCGTCGAGACCGCGACCACGTGGTGCGCTTCGACAGGCAAGGTGCCGCTCCACCACGTGAGCGGCGAGGAACTGCGCGGCCGAATCGGCGTAGAGCGACGACGCCTTGGACTCCAACGCCCAGCCGATGGCATTCATGACCGTGGAGATCACGGGGTCGTCGACGGCGAGCACATCGGGCAGGACGTCGAGCGCCCGGTCGTCGTCCTCGGCGCGGACACCCGCGAACACTTCGGGTGCGAGGTACACCTGGAGCGACGTCAACGGCCGAGTACCGATGGCCCGCCACCGCAACGTGCTCGCGTTGCCAGGTGCCGTGATGCCGGTGGAGCCGGGACGATATACCGTGCTGCGCCAGCGTCCGTCGCTGACGCCTTCGATCGAGTACATGCCTCCGGTGACCATGACGACCAGGAGGTTGGCCGTCGGCAGCGTGGTGAACTCGTCGGCGATGGGCCGCTCCACGTACGTCCGGGCCAGAACCGATTGCCACTGGAGGTCGTGACTGCTCGACTGCCGAGTCGCAGGCAGCTGCACCTCAGCGGCGTCGCACTCGGCGAGCGTGTTCAGCATGACGTCATCGATTGGGCTCGTCCATCTCTGGGTTCTAGTGACGTGAATCTCAACGTCGCGGTTGCCCAGACACTTCCCGCATCGTGGGGTTCCGAACTCGCCCCGGAAGTACTGCGTCAAGGCGATTAGGCTGGGTAATCAGTGGGCGCAGCGTTGAGCCTGGTTCAGTTTTTCAGCTCGGAGGAGTTTCATGCGTCAGCGGCGGCCGGGAACGGCGATGACCAGATTGGCGATCGTCTGCGCGGCGGCGCTGCTAGCAAGCGGGTGTGAGGCGCAGGTCTGGGGTACTCCGCCGGCCGCGTCGAATGCGCCGCAGGCGCCGGTCACCGCCCCGCAGGCGCCACAGTCCGCGGCGCCCCAGGCCCCGCCCGCCGGCCCACCGGCATCATTCGAGGGCCTCGACGCCCGCGTCCGTCAAGCGACTGCCGACGCGGCCGGGTCGGGGGCCGACCTCGAGATAGCCGTGATGGACCGCACCACCGGCCAGGTCGTCTCCAACGGCTCGAACGAACCGTTCCCGATCGCGTCCGTGGTGAAGCTGTTCATCGCCGACGACCTCCTGCTGCAGGAGTCGGAGGGCAAGACGACCATCTCCCCGGCGGACCGCAAGTCACTCGACGTCATGCTGCGTTCCTCGGATGACAGTGCAGCGCAGAACTTCTGGGACCGCAGCGGCGGGAACGCCGTCATCGCGCGCATCAAGGCCCGGTATGGGTTGGGGGGAACGACGGCGCCCTCCAACGGGCACTGGGACGTCACCACGAGCACCGCAGGCGACCTCGTCCGCTACTACGACATGCTGTTGGACGGCGCAGGCGGGCTGCCTCCGGAGCAGACGAACGTCATCATCGGCAACCTCGCCCAATCCACACCGACGGGCAACGACGGCTATCCGCAGCGGTTCGGCATCCCCGAGGGGCTGTACGCCGAGCAGGTGGCGGTCAAGCAAGGCTGGTTCTGCTGCTGGAACGGCGGCAACCAACTGCACGTGACCACCGGGGCGATCGGACCCGAGCGCCGCTACGTGATCGCGATCGGCTCCCTCGACCCCACCGGCGCCGCGGCTGCGCGCGAGCACATGACCCAGGCCGTCAAGACGATGTTCCCGGGCGGGAAGGTCTAGCCGGAAGTCGACGCCGCGATGTCAGCGGCGCTGATGCCGGAGAGGTCTGGCACGTTCTGCATCAACTCGATGCGGGTGCCGTCGGGATCGGTCAGGTAGATGAACCGGCCCGACGTAGGGTCCTCGACAGAGCCGAGCACGGTGCGCGTCGACTCCACGAACGTCCCGCCCGCGGCGACGATCGCGTCGGTCAGGCCATCGACGTCCTCCACCCGGAACGAGAGATGGGTGAAGCCGAGTTCGGTCATCGGCTTGCGCTCCCCCGACCCGGTCGTCGGGACGTCGACCCACTGCAGCAGTTCGATCCGGATGTCGTCGCGGATCAGCATCGCCGACCGGAATCGGCCATCCTGCTCCATGGTCGCGGCGACCTCGTTGTCGTTGAAGTACCCGAACACGTCGGTGTAGAAGCGGATCGAACGGTCGAGATCGGTCACGCAGATGCCGATGTGGGAGAAGCCCTGGATCATGACTGGAGTCTGACAGAACGCGCCCGTCCGATGGTGCGAGTGCCGGGATCTGGCCGGGATGGGCCCGGCGCCGCGGTCACGTGGTCGTGGCGTCCGCCCGGGCGGCCAGTGCCAGCGTTCGCGTGATGGCCGCGGCTTGCGCTGCAGCGCGGTCGATTTCGGGATACTTGCGGTCGAACAGGCCCGCGACGAAGAGGCTGGCGTACCCGTGCGCCGCGGCGACCTCGTGTTCGAGCAGGCGCAGCGCCCGACGGACGTCCCCGCCGGTGACGGTCAGCGCCGGTTCGAGGAAGGCATCGTTGAGCGAGCGCGCGACATCGAGGCGTTCCTCGTTCGCCGAGTCACCCACGTCAGTGCCGTAGATGACGTCCCACCCGATGCGCGTGCGCGCCACGAATCGGACGTAGGCCCCCGCGGTTGCGGCCATTGCCTCGATCGCCCACTCGCCCGGGTCGCCGTCGGGACGCGACGGGATCGCCGCACGCACCTCGTCGTCGAACTCGCGTGCCGCCGCCGTCGCGACCGCAGCGAGAAATGCTCGGCGATTCGGGAAGTGCCTGTAGGGCGCGGCGGCGCTCACGCCGGTCCGCTTGGCGGCGTCCGCGACGGACAGTGCGCCGATCCCGTGTTCGGAAACCATCTCGAGCCCGGCGGCGATCAACGCGGCGCGCAAGTCGCCGTGGTGGTACCCGCTGCGCGCCATCCCTAGTTCTTAGCACCTGGCGGGCACTGGTTGACGCGAAGTGAGAAACCTCTTACATTGAAATGTAAGAGGCAACTAACATGAGGAGAACGACATGAGCACCTGGTTCATCACCGGATCGTCGAAAGGCCTGGGCGCAGCGATCGCGCGCCACGCGCTGGCCCAAGGCGACGACGTCGCGGCGACCGCGCGCAATTCGCAGGCCGTCACCGACGCGCTCGGCGACGACGAACGACTGCTCGCCCTACCGCTCGACGTGACGGCGCCCGATCAGGTTCGCGCCGCCATCGAGGCGACGGTGAAACGCTTCGGCCGCATCGACGTGGTCGTGAACAACGCGGGCCGGCCACTGATGGGCGCCCTGGAGGAGATGACGGACGAACAGATCCGAGATCAGTTCGACCTGAACGTCTTCGGCACCATCGACGTCATCCGCGCAGCACTTCCCACTCTGCGGGCGCAGCGGTCGGGCACCATCGTCAACCTCAGTTCGATGGGCGGTGTCATCGGCTTCCCCGCGTCGTCGATGTACAACGCATCGAAGTTCGCGGTCGAGGGCCTGACGGCGGGGTTGCGCCAGGACCTCGCCCCACTCGGCATCTCCGTCATGGCAATCGAGCCCGGCGCCTTCAGGACGAACTTCCTCGATCCCTCGACCGTGTGGGTGGCGGCGAATCACGGTTCGATCGACGACTACGCAGGCACGCCGGCGCACGACCAACTCGAGCAGATCGGGCCGATGGATCAAACGCAGCAGGGCGATCCGGACGAACTGGCCGCTCTGCTCTACGACGTCGTCACTGCAGGCTCCCCGCCCACGAGGCTGCCCATCGGGCCCGACGCCGTCGCAGCCACCGAGCAGCGAGTCGCCGACGATGCGGCCGAGCTGGCCCCATGGCGCGAACGCGCTCGAGCAACCGACCTCTAAGCGTCCGGCAGGACGGCCAGCCAGATGTGGGTCAGTGTGCGGGCGGCGTCCGAGAGCGACGTACCTCGCTTGTACGCACCGAAGAAGTGCCGTTCGGTCATCGACACCAAGGCGGTGCTGATGGCTCGAGCGCCCTCGGGGCCGTCGTCGTCAGGCACGCCTGCGCGTATCAACACCGGGCGGGTGGCATTGCCCGCAGCGGCTATCGCCGCATGCCAGCACGCCTCGATCTGGGGAACGCCGTCGGACAGTTCGACGGCTGCCCGCATCACCGCGCCGTGCCGCACCCATGACTCTGCGGTGCGATTGATCCCTTGGCGCAAGGCTTCTCGGGGATCGGCGGGTGCGGAGCGGTCGGCATCCTCGATGTCGGCGACGACCGCGGCCGCCGTCCTCTCCACCAGCGCTGCCAGTACGTCGTTCTTGGAGCCGAAGTAGAAGTACAGCGCGCCACGGGTGATGCCGGCCGCAGTGGCGATCGTCTCGACGGTGATGCGGTCTGCACCGTTCTCCGAGAGCTGCCGTTCTGCGGCGTCCAAGATGGCCGCTTCGCGGAGATCGCCCTTGCGCGGCGGTGTGCGGCGCCGAGGGGACTGACCTGTTGGGGACGGCACGCGCCGATCGTACATCGCCATTTTTGACGCTATGTCGAATTTATTAATCGAAGCGTAGAGTCGGTGTTGCATCACCTCGACGCACTCGAAGCACCAGGAAAGCGAAGGATTCTCATGACCGATGACGCACTCCGTTCCTACCGCGACGCGATCGGCCGCGGCGACGTGGCGAGCCTGACGGCGGTATTCGCCGAGAACGCACAACTGCGGGTCCCGCTCTTCAGTGACCCCGTGTCAGGCCGGCAGGCCGTGGCCGAAATCCTCGGCGTGCTCTTCGGCGTCGCGGACTCCGTCGACCTCGGCGATGCCTTCACCGGCCCCAAGGGCGGATACGCCATCGCCCTGGCATTGAAGGTTGGTGGCGTGGAATTGGAGGGAATGGAGTACGTGCACTTCGACGACGACGGTCTCGTCGACGTGTTGATGGTGACGTTACGGCCCCTCGACGGGCTGATCGCGATGCAGAACACCATCGCTCCCCTGCTCGGGAAGCCGGCCTTGGCGCTCGTGCCCCAGCCCAGCTGACCGCCGCCGGAGGTATCGGGCTCCCTCGATGGCGACGCTCGTCAGGATTGCGAGCCCGATGCCCACGCCGATGCCGACGAAGGTGTTGTCGCGGAACAGCGTGCCGCCGACGTAGCCGGCGAGGACGGTGTACGTACTCCACGCGACGCACGAGATCGCGGTGTAGCCGGCGAACGTGGGCCAGGCGAGGCGCGTGATACCAGCGGTGAGCGTGACCAGATATCGGCCGACCGGGATGAAACGGGAGGTGATGATCACGTAGGCGGCGCGGGTTTCGAGTTCGGACCCGAGCCAGTCGTGCGCCTTTCGCCGCTTGGTTCCCGGTGGTAGTCGCTTCAGTACGCGATCCGCCATGACGCGGCCGAGACCGTAGGGCACCATGTCGCCGACGAAGGCGCCCAGGGCCGTGGCGGCGATGACGGGCAACAGCATCGTCTCGCCGCTGGCCGCGTAGACGCCGGCGACGACGATGACGGGCTCGCTTGGGACGGCAGGTAGGAACGAGTCGAGCAGCGAGACCGAGATCAAGATGAGGTAGAGCCAGGGTGACGTCACCAGGTCTTCGGCGAGTCGTAGCCAGTCGATCACGAGCGGTCAGCGTTCACTGGTGACGCGTGCGGCAGCCAGTTCGTACACGTCCGGGCACCCTTCCCACGGAGCAGTGCGCACCACCGCCCAGTGATGAATCACCCAGTGCCGTCCACTTCTTCGCAGCTTGAGTTCCCAGTAGCCCCGCATGGTGCAGTAGTCGACGGCGCCATTGCTCACCGCAACGTGATGATAGGCGACCATGTGAGCACGGCACTGCGCCTCGTCGTCGAGGAATTCGGTGACCACGTTGGAGGCGGCGTGGTGCGTGCAGTCGAAACCCGTCAAGCCGGTCCGAGCCAGTTCGACCACGGCGGTCACGTCCATGGTCGTCGGCGGGCTGCCGTAGTAGTGCTTCGATAGATCGAGGGTCACCGCATCGGCGAAGAG
>JAQSXQ010000364.1 GCA_029256565.1 Mycobacterium sp. | reverse complement strand
GAAGATGGCGATGCCGCACCCGAGTATCAGCGCCGGGCGCACCCACGCCTCGCGCAGACCAGGCCACCCCCGGGTCGCGGCGGTCCGCTCTTCCCTGGCCAGATTCGCCGTCTCCTCGAGTTCGCGCTCCACGTCGTAGTTCGACGGGCGTACCCGCTGCAGCACACTGCGCGCTTCGTCGCCGTTGCCTTGCTTGACCAACCACCGCGGGCTCTCCGGCAGCCGCAGCAGCAGTCCGAGCATGATCGCGGCGGGGACAGCCGCGGCACCGATCGAGTGGCGCCACGAAATCGATTCGGTGGCACCGACGATCGTGGCGATGACGATGCCCACGCCGATGGCGATCTGAAAGCAGAGCACCAGGCGACCACGGTATTTCGGTGGCGCCAATTCGGCGACGTACATCGGGGCAGTCTGCGTGGCACCACCGACGGCGAACCCCAGCACGAGCCGACCGAGCGACAGCAGAACGGGATTCGGCGCGAACGCGCACCACAGGGCACCGACGACGAAGACGACTGCCAGCAATACCAACGTGCCCTTGCGGCCGCGCTCGTCCGACAGGTAACTACACGTCAGTGCTCCGATGACGGCGCCGAGCAGAATGCTGGCGGCGATGACCTGCTTCCACGTCTCGGCGATGCCGAAGTCGTCGGTGATCTGAAGCAGAGCGCCGGAGATGATTCCGGTGTCGTAGCCGTACAGCACGCCCGATATCGCCGATACCAACGCGACGATCACCACGGCGCCGGTGAGTTGCCCGGGCGCGTCCCGTTGGTCTTCGGCAGTCTTCGACGGGACGCTCTCGGACGATTCCATACCGACCCCTTTACCTGCGACGACGACGACAACCCGCGCCGACTACCCCGGCGGGCCGCAGCCGAACCGTCGGCAGTCCGGGCAGGTGGTCAGGCCGGCCAGCGTTCGACCAGCGGCGTCGGGGTCCACGAGGGCCACGACGGTGATCCGATCATCGTTCCCGCGGTCATCTGCGCGACGATGCGTGGACCCCGTCGGCGCGAATTGTCGTACACCGTCGCCGTATCGACCGTGGGCATCGCGGTCACCACCAATTCCGACAGCCGGCGGTGCCGTTCCCGGATCTTGCTCTCGGGGACGTCGTGGCCACCGTGCATCACCCGGCGCTTCACGCGCTCCACTGCGAGTTCCTCGGGGATGAGTACGACGTGCAGGGCGACGGTGAACCCGGCCGTGCGGGCGGAGCGGACGAGTTCGAGCTTCGACGGGTGCGAGAAGACCGTCTCGGCGATGAAGGGCTTGCCGAGTTCGATGAGTCTCGCCCGGGTTTCGGCGGCGACGCGCGCCGCGTCGTAGGCGTGCCCCATCGGATCGTCCGGCCAGCGCTGCTTGGCGATCTCGTCGGCGTTGACGAACACGCTGCGGGGCAACAGCCGTGCAAGGGTCAGCGCGACGAAGGTCGACTTGCCGGCACCGTTCGGACCGACGACGAGATCGAGCCGCCTCACAGGGAACGCTCGTCGACGACAGTGGGGTCAGGCCTCACTCGTCGATGCGCACCACGGACGACGTGCCATCCGGCCAGTACTCGACGATTTCCCCGTCGTCGTCGAGCGCAACCATGGTGATGCCACGTCCTGCGAGGACGTCGCCGTAGTTCGTGGTGGCGAGACTCTCCTCGATGGCGGCGGATATCTCGGCATTGAAGACGACGCCTTCTTCGTCCGCCAGTGCGGTCACGTCCAGATCGCCTGCCAGTGCCGCTTCGACGCGGTGACGAGATGCGGTCTGGTGGCTGGACACCGCCCTTCCGACCCGAGCCCAGTGATCGAGCTGCTGCTTGGCCGAACGACTTTGGCGGGCGCCTTCGATTGCTGCGCTCTCGACGAGGTCGGCAGCAACCCTGGTGACACGATCGGCGATGTTCGTCATGGCCTACCTCCCGTCTACATAGTGCTACAGCTCGTAGCAAAATGCTACAACGGTTCGGCGGTGCTCGCCGGGGCAGATGGGTATGCGTGGCGGGTGCAGAAGAACACCGAGACGAAGACGTGCGCCACGTGCGGTCGACCGTTCTCGAACAGGAAGAAGTGGCGGTCGAGGGGGCAGTGGGATCAGGTCATCTACTGCTCGACGCGGTGCCGGGGTGCGGCCGGCTGATCGTCGGCCCGTCGCGAAGCAATTCGCGGTTGGCCTGTTCATCGTGGGTCGGATCGACCGTCCGGCGTGGGACGATGAGCGATCGCTGACACCTAGGACGACGAACGGGGGGCCGTGATCGTCAACGGCAGCAACGTTCGGCTCGGCCTGTTCACCGTCGTGGCAGTGCTCGCGTGGATGAACGCGCTAGCGCTCTTCGGGCACGATGCCGCCCAGTGGATCGCGGCCGTACTGCAGGCGGGCGTGGGCATGGGGGCGCTCGTCTGCGCAGTGACCGTCGCGCGTCGAGTGACCGGAGTCGCGCGCTGGTGGCGGCTCCTGGTCATCGCGGCGATGACCAGCTGGCTCGTCGGTGAGCTGTTCTGGTGGTTCGGCGGCACGGGCGACGGCGCAGGCACGGCACCGCTGCCCGGTGTTGCCGCGTACTTCCTGCCGCCGGTGCTCTCGCTACTGGCGATGATGCTGTTGGCCCGGTCCGCCGGGCTGAGCGCCCGGCGCGACGCCGCCATGCCGCACTCCCGGATGATCGCCGGGCTCGACGGCCTGGTCGCCGCGGTGGCCTTCTCGATCCTGGTCCTCATCGCCGGGCTGGGCGCGAAGACGGGCGCGGCCCTGCCACGGTCGCAGAACACGACGATCGTGATCGCCTATTCGGTGCTCGAACTCATCGTCGTCGTCCTCGCGGTGCTCATGGCGATGGCGTATGGGCGCGACCGCCCGTACCGGGCGAATTACCTGCTGCTGTCGGGCGGCGTGGTGATCATCGCGGGTTCCGACCGGCTGATCGCCTACCTGAGAACCGCAGGCGTCGAGGGTGGCGACCTCTGGGGTGGCGTCGGAGCGATCCTGGGGCCGCTGCTGATCGCGTTCTCGGTCCTCGAGCGCCAGCCGGAGGTCGCGGGCAGGGGCGGCGTGCACGCCATGGACTGGGTGCAGTCGATCGTGCCCTACATCGGTTTCGTCGCCATCTTCAGCCTCCTGGCGTTCCACCTCCTGATCGGGCAGCGCCTGACTTCGACGTTGATCTGCATGGCGTTGGCCTTGATCGCGCTCGTCACCACGCGGCAGGTGGTGGCCATGCGAGCCCAGCAGTTGCTGACCCAACGGCTCTACGAAGCCCAACGCCGATTGGCGCACCAGGTGCAGCACGACCCGCTCACCGGGTTGCCGAACAGACTGTTGTTCGCACAACGACTGGACGAAGCTCTGCGAGACGGCCGATTCGTGCTCATCTTCGTCGACATCGACGACTTCAAGGAGGTCAACGACCAGTACGGGCACGCCGCGGGCGACGACCTGCTGTGCGCGGTGGGCGCGCGGCTCAAGCGCTGCGTCGGGCCGTCGGACACGCTGGCCCGCATCGGCGGCGACGAGTTCGCGGTCCTCGTCGAGGGCGACGACGAACTCCCCGAGGTCGTAGCGGACCGGCTGAGGGTGGCGCTGCGTGATCCGTTCGCCGTGCACGGCTCGGCGGTGCGCGTGCGCGCCAGCATGGGCCTCGTCCGGCCACCCAGAGGCGAGCCGACGCCGACGTCGGACGACTTGCTCAGGCAGGCAGACAGTTCCATGTACGCGGGCAAGCGCCTCGGCAAGAACACCGCCGTCGTCTACCGGCCGTCCTCGGGGGTGTCGGTCGACTTCCCCAGCGCGTTGCGGCAAGCGAAGGGTGGGGTACCGGCGGGCTTCCGCCTCGT
>JAQSXQ010000363.1 GCA_029256565.1 Mycobacterium sp. | reverse complement strand
GCACGGGCAGGGTGACGTTGGTGAGCTCGTCGGCGCCGGGAACGTGCCAGCGCTGGTCGGTCACAGTGAACCGGAACACCGGCCGAGTCGGATCGTCGACGTCATCGGTCGGTTCATAGTCAGATCCGGGTGCCGGGGTCAATCGGGTGCCGGTGAGCGTGGGGCCGCCGACCGGTGTCGGTGCGTCGTTGCGGTCTTCGATGATGAGCCGGATGCCGAACTCGCCCTCGCGTTCGGTGCGGACGGTGAGCACGCCGGCGCCGACCTCCTGATCGACACGCATCCCCTCCATGTCACCGAGGAGCTTAACGGTCTGAGCCTGCTCGGGGGCGTTCGACGGCGCGAACGTCGCGTACATCGCCCCCGGCTCGGTTGTGCAGTTGCTCCCGACCGTGCGCTGCGCCGTCACAAACGGACCGGCGACCCCGCCGGCAGCGACGGTGCTCACCGTCTTCGGCAGGGGGCGGTCGGTCGGCTTGAGATCGCTGCCGAACCAGCATCCCGCAGTGCGCGAGCTGCCCGCGTACGAGCGGAACGCCATCGCCTGACGCGACCGGTTCTCGAGCTTGACGGTCCAGGCCTGGTACCCCGGCACGGCGAAGTGGACCTGTCCATCGGGAACGTCCTCGTAGAACTCCCAGTCGGTGTTGACGCTCATGCCGAGGATGGGGCCGGCAGGCGCGCGGCGGACGAATACGCGGTTGTTGCCTTCGCCGTCGGTGAAGTACCGGACAGCGGTCGTCGGAGCCAGGCCGTCGGTCCAGTTCCAGGTGATGCCGCTGTCGGGGAAGAGGAAGCTCGTGCGGTTCCGGGTCGGCCAGCTGATCGCGACCATCGGCTTCTTCTGCGGGCCGACCGTGCCGAACTCGATCAAGTTGGTCCATTCCCAATGCTCGAAGATGGCGTCCTCGACGCCGCGGTGGTTATTCGTCCAGATGTCCTTGTGATGCCACACATTGCCGTCGTCCTCCCCGACGAGGAGGTCGGTGGCCTGGATTGCGGAACCCTCATACGTGACCCGGCCGGCGACGACGATGAGGCGGTCGTCCCCGGCGGTGCCGAGCGCCACAGCGGAGACCATGTCGCGCTCGTGGAGGCCGTGCTTCCGGCCGTCCCACGTCGCATTGACCGTGCGGTAGTTCGGCATGCCGCCCTCTGGGTCGTCGTCGGTCGCCACCTTGACGTCGGCTCGCACGACGCGCACACCCGTCGTATTCAGCCCGATGGCAAGGTACTCGCGATCCTTGAACGTGAACGCATCCAGCGCGGTGATCGCGAAGTGGCCCTTCACGGTGCGGCTGTTGACCTCGGTGAGCACTCGTGCCTCGCCCTGACGCTCGACCTTGTACTTCCGCACGATCGCACCGTCTGCGGCAGCCCCGTTCGAGCCCCGAATGGTGCTGACATAGATGTGCTCGCCGTCGACCGCGAGACGGCTGGCTTCGTGGCCCTCTGATCGTGCTTCGAACTCGGGCCCGGTGATGCGGTACAGATCAGCGAGACCGGGGTATCTGAGAGCAAACGGATCCATGCTCGGTACCGGCAACTTCCTCCGTGCGCCGACGTCGAACGACTCCCGCAGCTCGCCGCCCCGGTGCATCGGGTCGACGATCTCGAGCTTCGAGCCGTTGAGCCGGATCACCTGCTCGTAACCCAGGCCCAGTACGTCGCCTACGCCCTCGTTCGTACCACCGGGAACCGTGACGCCTGCCTCAGCCGGCAGCGTCGGCGTTGCCTCATCGACGGCGCGGGACTCGGCCGTAGCCATGGGCACCGCGGCGGCGACGCCCGCCCCAGTCCCGCCCAACATGACCATGATCCCAGCGCCCACCGCGATCTGGCGTGCCAACGCGCGTACTCGCATGTCTTCCTCGATCCTCTTCGTGCAATACATCAGTATTGTCGCATACCAGCGTGGTCGCCATCGACCCGGAGAAGTCGAACTAGAGTGCGAGTATATTAGTGTGGCATACTGACAGCTGAAGTGCCGGATGAAGTAGATGGTGAGTTCTCGAATGCGCAGATGGCGACGACTGATCGGAGCGCTCGCGGTGGCCGCGACGTTCGCGGGCGTGAGCGGCACGGTGGCAGCTCCGGCTTGGGCCGAGGGCGCGGCGGTGTCCACCCCACCGGTCGGCCCAGAAGGCCATGGGGTCACGATTCCCGACGGTCGGAACCAGGCGGTCGGCGACGTGCTCGGCCTCGGCTTCGAACAACTGATCCGACTCAACGGCTCGAAGGTCGAGATCACCGCCCCGTCAGCCTTCGGCGGCGAGCTCCTCGAGACGTTCGAGGTCGGCGCGAAGCAGCGCTACCCTCGTCCGAGCACCTTGACTGGTGCGCGGACATATCCGGGTCTGGAGAAGCTCGAGAAGGTCACCGATCGAACGAACGAAGCCAGTAGGCTCGCCGTTGCCGGAGACGCCATCTTCGTCAGCACGATCCTCGGCAAGGACTACGCGGATCCGACGGGGTCCATCGTGCAGAAGTACGTCGTGCAGCACGACGGCGACCGTCGTGTGCTCGAGAAGCAGAACGAGTACAAGCTCGACGGCGCGAATCTGGCGGTGACCGCGCTCGATGCCTACGTGCACGACGGTCAGGAGTACGTCGCAGCCGGGCTCAACACCACCGGCGTCCGCATCCTGCAGGCCACCGCGGGTGAGCCGGGGCAGCTCGGCAGCTTCCGGGTGTTCCGTCACGTGCACGCCGACTGGGACGGCCGACTCGGCTGGTGGGAGCGCGACATGGTCACCACCGTGCAGCTCGGCACCGACAAGCAGAAGCGACTCATCCTGATCGCCGGCAAGATCACGTACGAGCACCCGGCGATCGTCGCGACCGACCTTCGTGCGGGTGAACGGGTCGACGACACGGGCAATCACGTCTACCTCTGGAAGAACAACGACCGTTGGCTCGACCTCGGCGACATGCTCAACGATCGGTTCGAATGGCCCGACGTGGTCGAGTTCGGCACGGTCGGCCCGCAGGAGACGCCCATCGTCGCCATCAGCTGGCCGACCCGGAACCGCACGAGCTTCCTCTTCCCCGACAGCGGCGTCACCTGGAACTGGACCGACGGAATCAGCCCGACGACCGCTGTCCGGTACTTCACCGACGGTGAAGGCAACAACCGCGTGTTCGTCCGCCGCGCGCCGGCCGGCCCCATCCTCGGCATGAGCGCCGGTGGGCAGTGGGAGTTCTACGAGGATGTTGACGACGCGCGCGTCCAGTCGGCCGTGCCTGGCTACCGGGTGTGGAACCTCACCCTCGAGAACCAGTCCCGGCATGACGTCACGCTGACGCCGTACCGCGGCTCGACGCGACTCGAGGGGTGCTGGTACGGCGATGACCTTTCGACCGATCGCCCGTTGCCGGCCACCCGGATCGACCTCCGAGCGGGCGGCGCGGCCGGCCCGTTCGTCACCGCCCGGCGCACATCCGGTGCGGCCTGCGGAAACGATCACCCGGGCGTGCTCTACGCACAGGTGGCTCCGAAGGGCGCCCCCGAGCAGGCCCAGATCGTGAAGCTCCTCGGGGATGTCGCGGGTCTGCGTCTCGATCAAGAGGTCGGCGCCGGCGCGCTCACCGTCCGCACCGAGCGCGACGGTATGTTCGACGTGCGCCTCGTCGTCACCGATCGACACGAGGCTCCGACCCCCGTCAAGGCGCCGACCTTGACCGCCAGCCGATTGACCCCGGCACCGGCACCGACGTACAAGCCGACGGACTACCTCGACGATCCGACTCGGCCGGTGTTCCGGTTCACTGTGACCGACCAGCGCTGGCACGTTCCCGGCGCCGACGAGCTCACCAACGTCACCCTGCCCGTGC
>JAQSXQ010000362.1 GCA_029256565.1 Mycobacterium sp. | reverse complement strand
ACCACTCACCACCGCACCGCCCGCGGCACGCGCCGCCGCCACGCCCGCATCGACGTCGCCGAGGCCGCCGTGCAGTTCGGCGACCACGTTGCGCGACACATCGCTGATCCGCGCCTCTGGCCCCTTGCCCGCGTGTACGAGTGGAGCGCCGGGGGACCGGGCCGCCTCGGGATCGAAGACCGCTGGCAGCACCTGGTATTCGACGGCGATGGCTCGGCAGGCGGCCGCGGCGGCACCCGGGCTATCGGCGACCACCGCGGCGACCCGCTGGCCGGCGAACCGGACGGTGTCGTCGAATACCCGGGTGTCGTCGGGGTCGTCGTTGCGGTCCTCGTGCCGGGCGGTGGAGAACGCAACGGGTGGACTGTCGTGGTGGGTGAGCACCAGTCGTACACCTGGGATGCGCTGCGCTGCACCGGTGTCGATCGACGTGATGCGGGCGTGGGCCACGGGGCTACGCAGCACGGCCATGTGCAGCAATCCCGGGAGCGCGAAGTCCATCGTGTACTGCTCGGTGCCGGTGACCACCCGTAGTCCGGCGGGTGCGCCGATCGATCGGCCGGGATCGGCTGCGCCCTCGGACTTCTCGACGTTCCTGCGCCCGGCGACCGCGTCGGCGATCGCCCGGTAGCCGGTGCACCGGCACAGGTTGCCCTTGAGCTGCTCGGCCAGGTCGTCGGTGTCGGTCAGGGTCGAGGCCGTGGTGACCATGCCCGCGGTGCAGAAGCCGCATTGGAAGCCTGCGGCGTCGGCGAACCGTCGCTGCACCGGATGCAGATCGTCGGGCGTGCCGAGACCGGCGACGGTGGTCACGGCCCTGCCTGCGGCACGGAACGCCGGGAACACGCAGGAGTGCACGGCGGCGCCGTCGACGAGCACCGAGCAGGCACCGCAGTCGCCGGCGTCGCACCCCTTCTTCACCTCGAAGTGGCCGTGGTCGCGCAGGTAGGTGCGCAGGCACTGACCGGGACGCGGATCGTCCTGCAGCGCTTGGCCGTTCACCGTGACGGTCATGTGAGTTCCGCGCAGACCTGCTGAGCCAGCGTCAACGTCATCGCGGCTCGCCAGTCCGGATCCCCGTGCGCGTCGATCGTCCAGCCGTCGGCGGGGATGGTGGCGTGCGCGGCTCGCAGCTCCTCGGGCGTCGGGGGGTGAGCGAAGGGAAACACGTGGGGCCGCACGGTCGCCGCGGTTACCGACAGCACGACGCGCCCACCGTCGACGGCGGCGTCGCGGCGTCCGATGACGACGATCCCGGAGCGTCCGAGTGCCGACGGTGCGAGCTTGCGGTAGGCCGTGCGTGCGCGCAGTGCCGGAGCAGGGAGGTGTGCGGAACGGATCAGTTCGCCCGGTCGCAGCGCGTTGGCCGAGTCGCCCGTCACGAAGTCGGTGATCGGAAGCCGGTAGTCGGTGCCGTCGGCCCGCCACACGGTGACTTCGCCGTCGAGGGCGGCCAGCAGCGAGATCATGGCGCCTGCGGGGTAGGCGAGGCAGAGGTTGCCACCGACGGTGGCCGTACGCCAGATCTTGGACGACGCCAACAAGGCGGTGCAGCACTGGTGGAACAGGGGTGCTGCGGACCAGTCGGGCCGGTCGGGTACGAGCGTGGTGGACAGCGCCGACACGTCGGCCAGCGTGCAGGTGGCGGCCAGCTCGATCCCGTCGGCGGTCGTCTCGATCGGTGGCCATCGCAGCGTGGTGAGGTCGACGAGTCGGCGCACCTGCGGTTGGGGCTCGGAGAACAACCACGTGCCGCCGGCGAGCATGACGTCACCCGGTCGCAGCGGCCACACGTCGTCGCGGCACGTCGGTGTGATGACCGCTTCGACGTTGTCGAGGTCCATCACTAGACGGTAGGCACCGGGGGCGCCCGACGCACCTCGATCGGGTGGTGCAACTTGGGGGTTGCAGAACACGTCTAGGTTATGCAACCATGAAGTTGCACATCATCGACCGAAGGAGAACTGCCATGGCGACACTCGAGATCACCAAGTCCATCGACATCGATGCCCCGGTGGAGAAGGTATGGGCCGCGCTCACCGAACCGAAGCTCATCGCCGAGTGGTTCGGCGACCGCTGCGAATTCGACGCCCGCCCGGGTGGCAAGGGACTGTTCGGGTGGACCGAGCACGGAGCGGAATCCCGCGTCACCATCGAGCACGTCGACCGGCCCAAGACGCTGATCTACCGGTGGGCCCACGTGGCAGGCGCCGACCCGGCGCCCGGCAACTCGACCGTCGTCCGGTTCGACCTCGCCGAGATCGCGTCGGGCACCAGACTGTCGCTGCTCGAGACGGGCTTCGAGGAACTCGACGACCCCGCGGGCAAGCTGGAGGGCAATGTCGGTGGCTGGGAGGCCGAACTCGGCGAACTGGTGGCGTTCGTCGAGTCGCGATGAGCGGCGACGAGGGGGTGGTCGGTGAGGTCCCCGCGGTCCTGGCAGCACTCGCCGACGAGACCCGTTGGCGCATCCTGACCGAGGTCGGCAGGGAGGATCTGTCCGCGAGCGCGCTCGCCGCCCGGATGCCGGTGAGCAGGCAGGCGATCGCCAAACACCTCGCGGTGCTGGCCGACGCGGGGCTCGTCGACTCCATCCGGTCCGGACGCGAGGTGCGATACCGGGCGCTGGGCGCGCGGCTGAGCGCACTCGCCACGGAACTCGAGACGATCGGGCGCCGGTGGGACCAACGTCTGGCTGCGATCAAGCGCATCGCCGAACGCCTCGACTAGCCACTCGACCGGCACGACGAAGGGCCCGACCGGATCACTCCGGCCGGGCCCTTCGCCGATCGACTACTGGTTGGCCTGCTGGCGCTTCTCCGCAGCGGCAGCGCCGGCGCGAGCGGCGTCGGCCTGGGCTTCCTTCTTGGCGGCCTCACGCTGAGCCTCGGCCTTGTCCTGCTGGGCCTCGCCCTCGTTGACCAGGTCGCCACGCCCCGTGACGGTGCCGACGGCTTCCTTCGCCTTGCCCTTGACGTCTTCGACGACGCCCTTGATGCCCTCAGCGGGTCCACTGTTCTGATCACTCATGACTGCTGTCTTCCCGTCAAGATCGGTCGCCAAACGCAACGTCCGGCCGTTCGGCGCAATGGGGCGGGGCATCCGCCGCATGGGTAGGGCCGGGTTTAGCCGACCCTAAAAACGGTTATGTGAGCCGGGTCATGGCGTCCCTCGTCGGTCCTGCGCGCATCCCGCGAAGGGGCCCCCAGGTCAACGACATCGACGCTGCGCCCCGCCTCCGGTGGGGCAACGGATAGTTGGTGAACAGTCGGAAATCCCCCGGGGTAGTCTCTCGGGAGGTCGGCAGGAGGACGCGTGGCAGAAGTGGACGACAAGGTCGAATTCAGGGTCGCCGCAAGGTTGGAGAACCTGGCGCTCCTTCGCACCCTCGTTGCGGCGGTGGGCACCTTCGAGGACCTGGATTCCGACACCGTCGCCGATCTGCGGCTCGCCGTCGACGAGGCATGCACCCGTCTGATCCGCTCCGCCGTTCCCGACGCCACCCTGGTGGTCGTCGTGCGCTCCGAACTGGAAGAGGTCGTCATCGACGCATCGACGTCGTGTACCACGACCGACATCATGGAACCCGGAAGCTTCAGCTGGCACGTCCTCAGCTCGCTGACTGACGACATCAAGACCTATCAAGACGGCCACGGGTCGGGCGACGGGCAGATCGTAGGCATCTCCATGTCGACGAGACGAGTGAGTTCTCTTCGGTGACGGCGTCGTCCTCCCAGGGTTCGCCGGCACGATCGAACTCGGAGTACGCGGACGTCATCGACCGCGACGACCTGGTTCAGGTCGCCCGCGTCGGGTTGGTCAACGCCGTCATCAGATTCAACGTGGACGCCGGCTCGGACTTCGTGTCGTTCGCGGTGCCCACCATCATGGGCGAGGTCCGGCGGCACTTCCGCGACAACAGCTGGTCGGTGAAGGTGCCGCGGCGGCTCAAGGAACTGCACCTGCGCCTTGGCGCGGCAACCGCGGAGATGTCCCAGCGGCTCGGCCGGGCGCCCACGCCGACGGAACTCGCCGCCGAACTCGAGATGGACCGCGAGGAAGTGGTCGAAGGCCTCATCGCCGGCAGCTCGTACAACACCATGTCCATCGACGGCGGCGGCAGCGGCACCGAGGAGGCGCCTGCCATCGCCGACACGCTCGGCGACATGGACAGCAACCTCGACCGGATCGAGAACCGGGAGGCCTTGCGTCCCTTGCTCGCATCGCTGCCCGAACGCGAGCGCACGGTGCTGGTGCTGAGGTTCTTCGAGTCGCTCACCCAGACCCAGATCGCCGAGCGGGTCGGGATCTCCCAGATGCACGTGTCGCGTCTGCTCGCCAAGTCGCTGGCTCAGCTCCGCGATCAACTCGAGTAGGCGCCGCTCAGCCGAGCCAGCCGCGCTGGACGTCCCACGCCGGGCCTGCCGGGGGTGCGTCGTCGCGGGTGACCGTCGCCTGGATCAGTCCGTACGGCCGGTCGTCGGCGTGGAACACCTCGTTGTGGTTGTCGATGCCGAATGGCGCCAGATCGTAGGGGAAGTGGTGCTTGTTGGGCGCCGACAGCCGGATCTCGACGATCTCGGGATGGTGCTCGAGGACCGCCTTGCCCATGTGAAACAGCGTCTGCTGCAGGGCCAGTGACCGAACGACGGCGAACTGTTCGATCAGCCGGGCCTTGACGTCGGCGTAGGTGGGCTCCCAGGCGACGTCGGTGGTGTCGAAGCGCCACTGTGCGACGAGCGAGGTCGCCATCACGCGATCGTGCGTCGGCTCCAGGACGGTGTAGGGGTCGGTGAGGAACCCGGCGAACTCCGACCCCGTCGACTTGAGGATCACCAGATCCTTGAACCCGGCCACCACCCACTCGCCGTCGGCGTCCACCGTGATGGCAGCGGTGCGCACCTCCTGCCCCTTGCGCACCCAGGTGTGGTCGTGCCCGGCACCGTTGACTTCCGCTCGCTCCCAAGCGTATTCGTCGATCTCGATGCGGGCCGCGGTGACCGGTGCGACGTCACCGACGAAGTGGCGGGCCAGCGCCAGGCCGTAGTCCTCGATCGACCGCAGACCCTTCTCCTTCGCGTAGGCGTAGGCGGTCTGCTTCTGCGTGTCGGTGGGCAGCACGTCGGACTGGTCACCCTCGAGGTGGGCGGCGCTGAAGTCGCCGCGCAGACATGTCGACACGTTGACGTCGTGGATCTCGTGCCGGGGCGTGTCGCGGTAGATCCTGACGATGCGGTTCTCGGCCTTGCCGTACTGGTTCTCGCCCAGGATGATGCCCGACACGTCAGCTCCCTCGGTAGGTCGAATAGGCGTACGGCGACAGCAGCAGCGGCACGTGGTGATGCGCTGAGGCGTCGACGATTTCGAACGTCACGGTGACCTCCGGATAGAACGCGGGCATGCCGAGACGTGCGAAGTACGCGCCGGTGTCGAACCGGAGCCGGTACACCCCGGCGGGCAGCGCCTCGGCCACACGGGCGATGCGGCCGTCGTCGTCGGTGGCCGCCTCGGAGAGGACGGCGTGGTCGGCGTCGAGAAGGGTGACGGCGACACCCGCGGCTGGTGTGCCTGCGACGGCATCGAGGACGTGAGTCGAGATCGTCATCCCTCCAGCCTGCCAGGGGAGGCAAGCAGTCGCTCCAGGCGCAGTCGATTGATCTTGGCCAGCTCGTTGCGCAT
>JAQSXQ010000361.1 GCA_029256565.1 Mycobacterium sp. | reverse complement strand
CCTGACTCGGCGGAGATGCGGCGAGATCTCCGACGATGCCCATGCACGGCACACCGGGACTCACTCCGGGATCAGCCAAGGCGCTCGGACAGACGAGCAGTGCGGGCCAGAGCAGACCGGACGCGAACGCCGCCGCAACCACCCGATTCGTCGCGCTCAACGTGCCTTCCCAGAAAGTATGTCGACGCGGGAAGTCCGCTGCGGACGTGCGTCGTGAGAAACCTAACGTGTGACTGGTGTGACGCAAGTGGTCACCAAGACTCGGTTACCGAACCGTTGCCGCGCAGAAACGGATCGGAGACCAAGTGCGGGTACGCCCGAATTTGCTGCGAGAACCCTTGGCGGCGAATCGAATTGACAGACGGCGTTTGCCCGGCCGGCCCTACGCCGCTGCGCTGGCTGGGACCCGGTGGTTAGGGCAGCTAAGCTGGATCACCATGAGGTCCACGAAGGCATCGGTCGCTGCGGCGATCACACTCGTCGGCATGTGGGCGTCGGCGGGCGTGGCCGTCGCCGAGCCGACCCCGGCACCCGCACCGCCGCCTGCACCCAAGAACACCATCGACGCCGATGGCACCTATGCGGTGGGCGCCGATATCGCGCCCGGGGTCTACAAGTCTGCGGGCCCCATCGACGGCGGCGCGTGCTACTGGAAGCGCACCAGCGGCGAGGAGATGGTCGACAACGGGCTGACGAAACGCGCACCAGTGGTCACGATCGCCCCGACGGACACCTCGTTCACCACGAATGACTGTCAGACGTGGCAGCTGACCGACTGCTCCCAGTCCGTGTGCCCGCCGCCGCCTGGCCCACCGTCCGGCGCCATCGGCCCGATCCTGAGCATCCTCGGCTCGCAGCTCGGCTCGGCCGCAGGCGCGCCGCCACCGGCGGCCGGCCCCACCCCGCCCGGTTAGTCCAGCACAGGCCAACGCGACACCGCCCGCATCTCATTCGATGCGGGCGGCGTCTACGCGATGGTTACCGCTGGCGGCCGGGAGCGTTCTCCGACCCACCGGGTCCGTTCTGCGTCACGGTGACCGGGCCTGCAGCGCTCTCGCAGAGGACCTCTTGATCGTCCGAGCCGGCGTCGACGGCCGTGGCCAGCGCCGTCACGTTGCCGACGTCCACGACGTCGCAGACCAGCGCGGTGATCTGGGCGGCCACGCCGACGTTGACGTCCTCGAGCACGGTGATGTCACCGAGCGCGAGGTTGACCAAGCCATCCTGAATCTGGACCGGCTCGGCGCTTGCGAGGCCGAGCCCTCCTGTGAACATCAACGATCCGCCGAAGACGGCGCCTGCTGCTGCTTTCACGAGCATGTTCTTCATGAGTAACTCCCTTGGTGAGCGGAACCAGTAAGCCGGCCCCCCGACCAGTCGTGCTGCATACCGGAGGCGGGAACGGCCCGCCAGCGCTAGGTGCACCTTCTGCTTCCAGCAACTGAAATTGCCCACGGCGTCGATACTCAAACCGAAATCACAGGAAATGTTAATGAGCGAAGCGTACAATGTGGCAAGCTAATTAACTGATGCGTAAGTTTTGATCTTCATCGCACGACGTCAGCCTGTGATCGGTACGTCGGGTGGCCGCTCATGATCGTTACTGGACGCCAGAAGAATCCAGCGGAAATTCTTTTGCACGTCGCTGAACTGCAGAGATCGGCCAGTTCGTCGAACCGGCGTCGCTTGCGGAGGTAACGGGCGCCTTCGCCGACCCGATATACCGAATGCACGCCGTCGATCTCGGAATGGCCGAATCAGCCATTCGATCGAGTCAGGGCATGTCGGCGGCGCGCAACGAATCGAAGGAGCAGGAAGATGAAAGTCAAGAAGCTCGCAGCAACTTCGGCCGCCGCCGCCGCACTCTCCGCGGGAGCGCTCGGGTTCGGTTCCGCGACCGCGCAGGCCGACCCCAATTACTGGTGGATCGAGCCACCGCCACCCGGACAGATCGGTCAGTTGATCGGCGTGCCTCCCGGACACGTCGGCCAGATCGTGGGTGTCCCGCCCGGTCACTGGGACAAGCCGTGGAAGTGGCTGAAGTAGTCCCGACGTCGGGTCGGTGAGTCGGTTCAACAGGCGTTCGCCGGGCTGATCACCGAACAGATCTGGTCGACCACCAGCGCTGCGTTCTGGTTCTCGATGAAGTGCCCACTGGCCGTCTTCGTCACGTGAGTCGCGTCGAGCGCGTCAGCCAGTCGCACACCGGCGTCCAACCATTGGGGCCAGAACGCATCCGCATCGCCCCGGCCGAGATAATCGAACGGCTCGTCTGAACTCAGGACGACGATCGGGATGTCAGGCATGGGCGGGGTGGTCCTCAGACTCGCCAGCGATTCGGGATAGTCGGGGCTCTCCGCGTCCGGCGTGCGCTCTGCCGAGGCGGCGATGTCAGCCACCCACTGCTGCCACGATTCCTCCCCCAGCGCCGGTTCGAGGTACTCGGAGGCCGGGTCGACCAGCACCAACCCGGCAGTGTCGCCGGGATGGGTCCTCGCGTACGTCGCGACGATGAGGCCACCCCACGAGTGGCCCACCAGCACGTACGGGCCCGGCACACCGGCGGACGTGAGCGCTGCGTGAAGGTCCGCCACGCCTTGCTGAGCCGTGGTTGGCTGCGCCACGGCACTCGATCGACTCGCAGAGCCGTCCATCAGTTCGACTCCGGGCCGGTCGTAGGCGCATACCTCGCCGATCTCGGCCATTCTGGGGAACACGGCGTCGACGGTTCGCGTCGGCGGGTTCGCCTCGTCGTTCGGGTTGCCCGTGTAACTCCAATTGTCCGCGCCCACACCCGCTCCCGACACCAGGATCACGGCGGGCGAACCCGAACCGCTGCACTCGAGATGGATGGTCCGGCCGTTGCCGATGTCCACCGGGCCGTTGACCCGTGCAGCCTCGGCCGCCGACGAGGGAGTCGACGAGCCACAGCCGACGATCACCACCGTTGCCACCAGGGCGGAGCCCAGCCGTGACGGGACATCCCAGGACCGCCGGCTCCGCAGCACTTCCGAAGCGTAGGTCCGGACTTCCCGATCGGATGCCGCTCGGCGAAACCCGTGCGGGCTGTTCCCGGCTCATCGGGCGCCGCGGCGATCTACCATCCTGGAATGAACCGGACCTTCGTGGTTCTCACCGCCCTGTTGGCCCTGGCCCCGGGTGTCGCCGCGGGTCCGTTCACCGCACACGCAGAACTCCCACCGCCCGGCACGCCGTGTTCCTTCACGCTGTCGCCGCCGCACGTGGTGCCGTCCCCCGACGGCGACGTCGTCACCGCCACGGTGACTCCGTCCGGCTGCATGGGTCCCTTCAGTCCCCGCCTGAGCGTCGTATGCGTCCAGCGCAGCGACTCCACTCCCCAATGCAGTCAGGGGCGAGGATCCGGCACCGCTCAGGTGTTCACGCCTCACGAACCCGGGGCCACCTACACCTCGACGGGCAGGGGCCTTGGCGCCGTGTTCAACGATGCCTCCGAGCCGAACTGGCAGCTGCTGGGGCCGGTCACCGGCGTCCTCTAGCCCCCAGGGAGCTGTACGCGAGCGAGTGACGGGATTCGAACCCGTGTAAACGGCTTTGCAGGCCGGTGCCTAGCCACTCAGCCACACCCGCGTTATCCATGACGATGCCAGCGTGACTCACCCGCGCCCAGGGTTTCGCTCCCCGTGATTGCTACTGGAGCGGCACCCCGACCGCCGGTCCGTTCTGCGGCCAACCCTCGGGTGAATCCTCCCAGGCCTCCTGGCGCCCGTAGGGAGTCACGTCGAGGAACGGATAGCCCGCCGACGACGGGTCCAGGCCGCGCGCGTAGGTGGTGTAGGTGTGGAACACCTCGTCACCGCGGC
>JAQSXQ010000360.1 GCA_029256565.1 Mycobacterium sp. | reverse complement strand
CGCCTTCGCGACGGTCGTCGACTGAGCTACGCCACCTTCGGCGATCCAGCAGGCGCGGTCGTGGTCAACGCCCACGGCGGCCTCGCGTGCCGCCTCGACGTCGCGTCGGCCCACGACGCTGCATCGGCCGCGGGGATCCGTCTCATCTCCCCGGACCGCCCCGGTGTAGGCCACTCCGATCCGCACCCCGACCGCACCATCCTGGACTGGGCTTCCGACGTCAGCGAGCTGTTGGATCAGTTGGAAGTCGACCGATTCGCCGCCATGGGATGGTCGATGGGAGGGCAGTACGCGGCGGCACTCGGCTTCGCGCTACCCGGGCGCGTCACCCGGGTCGCCATCATTGCCGGTGCCCTGCCACTCGACGGGCCGGGCGTCTTCGCGCAATTGCCGTTCATGGACCGCGCGTACACGCGGCTGTCGCAGCGGGCGCCGTGGATCGCCCGCGCGTGCTTCCGGTCGATGTCGCTGGCTGCGCGCGTCGCGCCCAGCGTGAACGGCCGTCTTGCTGCACGCGAATTGGGCCCCGCCGACGGGGCGGTCATTCGTGCAGAGGGTTTCGCGGCCTTCTCGGCGATGATGCACGAGGGCCTGCGGCAGCCGCTTGGAGTCGTCGAGGAGTATCGAGCGTGGATGCGCCCGTGGGGCTTTCGCCCCGAGGACTTGGCCGTGCCCGTCGACGTCTGGGCCGGAGCCGAGGACGAACTCATCGACCGCGACTGGCCCGACGAACTCTCCCGCCGGATACCCGGTGCCGTGTTGCACCGCTGTCCAGGCGGACACCTCGTGGCGCACTCGCACTACCCCGAGATCTTCGAACGGCTGGGCCACGGCCGCCGGTCGTGACACCGGGCTATGCCACCATGGAGTGATGATTCGCCGATCTAACTTCCATCGAGTGTCCAGCCTCATCGCCGCTGCCGTGGTCGGAGGCACGGCGACGCTGCTTCCGATCGGAACGGCAACGGCGTCGGCGGCCTCCTGCTCCGACGTCGAGGTCGTCTTCGCCCGGGGAACCACGGAGCCCGTCGGTGCGGGTTTCGTCGGCCAGAGCTTCACCGACTCGCTGCGTGGCCAACTCGGGGACAAGACGGTCGGCCTCTACTCGGTCAACTACCCGGCCACCGACAATTGGCCGACGGCGGTGGTCGGAGTGAACGACGCGGGCGCTCACATCCGTCAGGTCGCGGCGGACTGCCCCGACACCAGCATCGTGCTCGGCGGCTTCTCCCAGGGGGCGGCGGTCGCCCAACTCGTGACCGCCGACGCGGCTGCGGTGCCACCGAACTCGTTCGCCTACGGCACCACCGCCCCGTTGCCGCCGGACGTCGCCGATCGCGTCGACGCGGTGGCCCTCTTCGGCAAGCCGAACCAACGGTTCCTCTTCCTGATCGGCCAGCCGTACGTGCCGGTGGGCTCGGCGTTCGTGTCGAAGACGATCGATCTCTGCGCCATCAACGACCCGATCTGCTCCGGTGGGCTCGACCCGGCGGCGCACAACGCCTACCCGGCCAACGGCATGGTGGCCCAAGCAGCCGCCTTCGCGGCGGGTCGCGTCTAGGCGATCCGCCTCGTCAGTCCGTTGCCCGGCGCCACGACCTCGGTGGCACCCCGGCGCTGAGTTCTCGGCCCCGCAGCACCTGAATGCGCCACGGCTCGAGCCGCAGCACGCGGAACTGGGGATCGTCGGGACCCCGCCAGAACTGGGTGGGTTCGTATCCGACGCCTGCCGGACTTCCGTTGCGGTACATCGTGAAGACGCGGCTGCGGGTGACGTCGTCGTCCGCCCATCGGGCGACGCAGTCGAGGGCCACGACGTCTTGGCGCGGGCTCCAGTAGGACAGCGTGACGTGTGGATTGTTCGCCAGATGCGTCACCTTCACAGGGGTCGGGTAGGTGCCGAGCCAGCCGACGGGGTCGGCCTCGTCGAACTCCCACACCGCGATCAGTACTCGCGCGCGTGGCCGGCCGAGCCGGTCGACGGTGGTCATCGTCGCGTACCGGATGTCGGAGACGATCGCGCTGACGTCGTGGCGGATCGCCGAGAATGTCGGCGCCGCAGCGCCTGTCGCGGTCATCGAGCCCGTACCGACGTGAATGCGTCGGCAAGCGCGGCCAGGCCGTCGTCGCCGCGGCCGGCAGCGCTGACGCGCTCCAGAACCGACGCTATGGCGTCGGTGAGGACGGTGTCGACACCCTGTTCGGCGCTGCCATCCCGAAGGTGTTGGAGTGCAGCGCGATACACGTCGACCGATCCGTCCTCCGCGGTGACCGATCCGACATCCAACTGCTGCGCCTGATCCACGAACAGGTCGACGATGTAGGGCGTGTAGTCACGCAGCAGTGATGCGAGGCCGACGGCGGAGACACCGTGTGGTCGCAGCAGCGCCAGTCCTTGGTGGGCTGCGGTCAGATAGCCCATGATGACGCCGAGCACCGCGGTGTCGTACCGCGACGCGTGCCCGGGATCGACGCCCAGGAACAGCGGAGTGCCGAACGCGCGCAGCGCGGGTGCCGCCACGTCGAACGCGGAGCGATCACCGCTGTAGAAGTACATCGCGGACGGATCACCCACACGACGCGTACCACCCATCGCCGCCCCGTCCAGATACCGAGCACCTCTGGCCGTCGCCTCGCCATGCAACGCGGTGGCGTCACCCGGCGTGGTCGAGGTCAGGGTCACTACCGTGCGGCCGTCGAGTCGAACTTCAGGCGACCGCAGCGCGGAGCGGACGTCGTCGGCGGTACTCACGACGATCACCACCACGTCGGACTCGTGCACCAACTGCCCGATGGTCGGAGCCAGGCGGGCGCCCGCGGCGGTCAGTGGTCGAGTTCGCGCAACGGTGCGATTCCACACCGTCGTGTCGAGGCCGCGATCGAGTGAGGCGTGGGCGAGACGGGATCCGAGCGCGCCGGTACCGATGACGCCGACGCGAGGTGAAGTGGTCATGTTCGCCAGTCTGCGCACCTCGGGTGCGATGATCGATGCGTGATGTGCGCGATTCGATACGTGATCGTCCCACCGCGGGTGGCTGGCGATGTCTGACGCACTCGCCACGTTGTTCGCCGATGCCTGCCCTGCGGCGCGCACCGTCGAGATCGGACCGGGGGCGACGGTGCTGCCCGGTGACGAGGCACTCCGGGTTCACGTCGTCTTCGGCGCGTCGGGCATCGTGACGACGGGCGGGACGTCGGCCGAGCCCGTTGCGCCGGGCAGCGTGTTCGTCACAGGAGGCGAACCGGTGACCCTGACGGTGAACTCGCCCGGATTCGTGATGACGGGCGGCTACGAGGTGGGCGGCAGCGTGTGCGACAGGGTGCTGCGCGGCATGCCCGAAGTGGTGGTCGCCGAATCCGATCACCACATCGCCGGACTGACGTCCATGCTCGGAGCCGAGGTGAGGGCCGGCCGCGCCGGGCACCAGGCCGTCATGATCCGCCTGCTGGACCTGCTTGCGGTCACCA
Organism: Mycobacterium sp.; assembly: GCA_029256565.1. Classification (GTDB taxonomy): domain Bacteria; phylum Actinomycetota; class Actinomycetes; order Mycobacteriales; family Mycobacteriaceae; genus Mycobacterium. The sequence continues at coordinate 374 of JAQSXQ010000360.1, read as the reverse complement.
CCATCAGACGCTGGCTGGAGCACAATCCCGACTCGACGGTCAGCTGGGCCACCGCGCACACCGATTCCGTTGTCGGCCCCGCGCTTACGCTGCTGCACGATCAGCCTGGCGCGCCCTGGACGGTCGACGTCCTCGCCCGCCGCGTGGGGTCGTCGCGGTCGGCACTCTCGCGCCGCTTCGCCGCAGTACTCGGCGAGTCCCCGATGGGCTACCTGACCTGCTGGCGCATGTGCCTCTCGGCGGACCTGCTCGCCAAGACGGAGCTGCCCATCGACGCGGTCGCCCGCCGGGTGGGGTATGCCAACGCCTACGGCTTCAGCGCGGCCTTCCACCGCCACCATGGCGTTCGTCCCGGCCACTACCGCCGCACCGCC
>JAQSXQ010000359.1 GCA_029256565.1 Mycobacterium sp. | reverse complement strand
GCGGCGGCGATCAGCGGGACGAGCTGGGCCAGCAGCCCGTCCACGGGACGCCGGGCGGCGATGATGCGCGACACCGCGCGCGAACCCACCAGCAGCGGCGCCAGCACCACCAGGCCCTGGGGCGCGAGCGTCACGCTGAACACGACGATGACCACGGCCAGCGCCACCGGCCACAGCCGGCGGGTGCTGATGGCGGTCTCCATCAGCATCCACACCGCGACCACGCCGAACGCGATCAGCGGTTCGGGTCGCAGGCCGTTGTTGAACGGCAGCCACGCCGCGAGGAACACCGCGCCCGCGGTCCACACCGCCACCCGGTTGCAGTTGAGCCGGCGCCCGAGGCGGGGCAGCACCCAGCGCGACAGCAGCAGCCACGTCCCGATGCCCGCGAGGGTGGCGGGCAGTCGCATCCAGACGCCCGCGGTGCTGACGGCGGCGAGGTGGGCGAGCACCGACTGGTACCAGTCGAACGGCGCCTCCGTGGCGCCGAAGAAGCGGAAGTAGTTGGCGGCGTAACCGGCGTCGTCGGCGACCCGCGCGATGGTGAGGTTGTAGCCGTCGTCGGACGACGTCGCGCCGATGACGTGCCACACCAGCAGCGTGCCGACCACGATGGCGTCGGCGATCCAGGTGGCCAGGCCGGCCCGCCAGAACCGCCGTCCGACCCGCGGGATGCGCCTGCCCGAGGTCCGGTCCAGCAGCACCAGCGCGGCGATCGATGCCACGGTCGCGAGCACGCCGAGGACCATCAGCACGGTCTTCATCGGCGTTGGCGTGGTGATGAAGCGGGTGTCGACGTCGATGCGCGCGCTCAGCCCGGGTTGCGCGGCCACTTCGAGGTCGGTGAAGACGCCGGCCACCTGGGGCTTCTTCTCGACCCCGACGGTGCCGGTCGCACCGGGGATGCCGATGAAGTCGGCGCCGACGCCGCCCGGGTCGGCCCAGACGTGCAGCGTGCTGCAGGCGCCGCTCTCGACGGCGGGCCGCGGCGCGACGGTGGCGACCTGATCCCGGAACGCCACGATGACCGACTCGGCGTTGGCCCGCACGAACAGCCCGTTGCGGCCCGCGTCGATGCCGCCCGCGGGGATGGTGGAGAACACGACGCCGCCCGCCTCGGGGAGCGTGGCCACCGCCCGGCAGGGGATCGACACGTCGAGCGACAGGGGCGCCCCGGACACGAGTGGCGCGGTGACGTCGGTGACGAGGCCGTCGGCGCCGGGGCCCTGCGGCCACAGGATGGTCGCGGTGGTCTGGCGGACGGGGAGCAGCGGGGTCAGTGCGCAGAGCAGGATCCCGCTGATGCCCGCGATGATCGCGATGAGTCGAATGGTCCGGGCGGGCACGACGCTCAAGGGTAAGGGACGCACTCGTGTGCTCTGCGCCGCCATGCGGGTGGCGGGGTCACGACAATCTGAGCGGTCCCGGGCTCCACAGCCCGCTGCGGGTCTCGGTACCAAGATCGATGCGCGCGGCTTCCGCGTTCGGGTACCAGGGCGTCAGCGACTGCAGTGCGCCCCAGTCGCGGAACCAGTCGTTCTCGAGGTAGGTCGGGACGGGATTGGCGCGCACCAGGAGTTGGGAAGGCGAGGCCCACCAGCCAGTCGAGGAGCACGGGGTCGGTCGAGCCGACCACCTCCTGCAGTGTGCGCAGTTCGGGGATGCGCGGCGGCGTGATCGCCATCCAGTGCGTCGGCGCGAGGTCCTCGTCGCTGGCGACGATGCGCACCTGGGTGGCGTCGTCGGGGATCGCCGACATCGGGGCGCGCAGGTTGCGCCATGCGGGTACCGCGCCCACGTCGGCGAGGCCGAGGCCACCGCCGGGTTCGTCGTCGGCGGCTTGGGCGTCGGTGGCCCACTGGACGGTGAGTTCGCCCGGGTCGAACCGGCCTGCCGCGGCGACGACGAGCAGGGGTCCGCGCTCGTCGGCGGGCGGGAGCCGGTACCACGCCGACCGGAGCCGGGACGGCTGCTGGTTGCCCGACCGCCAGCTGCCCATCACGGGGACCAGACGCGGGTTCAGGCCGTAGGGCAGCCGGGCGCGTGAGCCGTTGATGCCCGCGGCGGTCGTGGTGCCGCCCTCGGTGCCGGGCTCGCTGCCGCTGGCCGCGGAGTCGTCGGTGTCGGCGAAGTTGTCGCTGCCCTGGGGTTCCATCACCGGGTCGGCCGACACGTCGGTGGGAATTCCGTTGGGGCTGAACCCCTGTGTGGTCGTCGCTCCGAGTGCGGCGGCGGCGGGAACGCCGATCGGCTCGAGCAGACCGCCGTTCGGATCCTGTTCGACGAGGACGTCGTTGGCCAGTCCGCAGGTCTTCCCGGTGAGTGCGTCGAGGTTGGACCGGCCGACCGACCACGCGGGGTACTGGTCGATCATCGCCAAGGTCAGCGAGACGACCTCGAACATGACGACGAGCCACACGGCGATCGCGAGCGGCGCCTGCCCCACGCGCGACCATCGTCGCGGCTTGCTGGGCGGGGTATCGCTACGACCGGAGAAGTGCAGCCATGCCGCGACGATCAGCGCGAGCACCGACAGCCCGAGCAGCATCGTGGTGAAGCCGAACTGCCACTCCGGGAACGAGTTCGACCACGGCACGCCGAAGTTCGACACGTACCACCAGCCGTTGACGGTCGCGAACGACAGCGCGGCGACGAACAGCACGATGGCGGTGAACACGGTGCGGTTGCGCCGCGACTTCATGGCGGCGGCGGTGACGGCGACGGCGGCCAGCGCACCCAGTGACCCTGCGAGACCGGCGAACACGCCGAAGTGGTGCGTCCACTTGGTGGGGGTGAACATCATCGCGAGGAACGAGATGATGGTGATGCCGATGATGCGGCGACTCGGTCCGAGCGCGGTGCCCGGGATCCGGCCCTTGCGCAACGACATCGCCACCGACACCGCGAGGGCGAGCAGCAGGGTCAGCACCGCGAAGCGCCGGGCGACCGAGCCGTCGGGGCTGGTGGTGAACAGTCGTTCGTAGCGGATGTGCTCGTCGAACCAGCTCAGGCTGGGGCCTACTGCCGACTTGAACGAACTCGCCTGCAGTTCCGCCATCAGCGTCTGGTCGCGGAAGATCAGGATGACGGTGACCGTGCAGGCGGCGAGCACCGGAGCCAGTAGCGCCAGGTAGCCGAAGCGCGAGACGTGTTGGCCGACAATGGTCTTGAGCGGGCCGATGGCCACCAGCAGCGCGCCGATGGCCGCGATGCCTGTGGGTCCGGAGAACAGCGTCAGCGCTCCGATGATGACGGCGATCGCGACTGGGAGCAGCCGGCTGGTGGCGACGCCGCGTTCCACCGAGCACCACGTGAGCAGGATGCCGAGCGCGATGATCGGCTCGGGGCGCAGTCCGTTGTTGAGCGGCAGCCAGAACGCGAGGAAGAGGCCGGCGGCGGTCCATGCCGCCACGCGGGAGTGCTTGACGGCGTGCCCGAGACGAGGAATGACTTCGCGGCTGATCACCCACCAGCAGGCCAGCCCGATCAGCAGGGTGGGCAGCCGCATCCAGACGCTCGCGGTGCTCACGTGCGCCCACAGGGCGAGCAGGTCGTAGTACCAGCCGAACGGCGCTTCCGGTGTGCCGAACCAGCGGTAGTAGTTGGCCATGTAGCCGGCGTTGTCCGACAGTCGGGCCATGGTCAGGATGTAGCCGTCGTCGGCGGTGTTGGCGCCGACGATGTGCCACCACACCATGACGGCGGTGACCAGACCGTCCAGCGGCGTCAACGACCACCAGCGCGGCGGCAGGAATCGCCGGTGCCGTACCCCGTCGGCGACGTCGAGCCGGTGCAGGGCGCCCAGCGCGATCAGCGTCATCAGGACGCCGATCACCATCGCGAGCGTCTTGAACAGGGTCGGCGACGTGCTGTAGCGGGAGTCGATCGTGGCGGTGAACGTCAGGCCCGGCGGGGCGGGGCCGGACAGGTCGGTGAAGACGCCGACGATCTGCGGGCGGAAGTCGTAGCCGCCGCGCTCGCCGCGCAGCGGTGCGCCCGGGTCGTCGGACTCGGGCCCCTTCTCGAGGCCGACGAACTCGCCGGTCACCTCGTCGGCGTGCGCGGTGAACGTCAGCCGCTCGCATGCGGGGCTGAGCACCTCGTCCAGCGGTGCGCTGACGACCGGCGTGTTGCGCACGATCATCAGCACGTCGTCACCGACGCGCTCGATCAGCAGGCCGCGGTCGATGGCCTTCGGCGCCTGCTTCGGCACGGTGGACAGCAGCACGTTGCGCTGACCGGTGAGGCCTGCGGCGGCGCTGCACGGGATGCTGACGTCCATGGAGGTCGGCACGTAGCCGATCAGCGGAGCATCGACGCTGGTGAGGACGCCGTTCTGCGGCCAGTTCAGTTCTGCGGTGGTCTGCTCGACCGGCAGCAGCGGGGTGGCCACCGCGAGCAGCGCGCCGAGGAGGCCGGCGACGATGGCGATGAGTCGCACGGTCCGGTGGTTCGACACCCCCGCGTCACCCTGTCGGCTCACGGGGCTAGATGTTAGTGGTCCGGGTTCCGCAGGCGTCTCGCGCTCGTCGCTCACTTGCGGATCGCCAGCACGAACGGGCCGACGTCGGTGGTCTCCCAGCGCGGGTCGTCGAACAGCGCGGCGTCCAGCGCGACCTGGTAGCGCCGGACGTTCGGCTGGTTGGGGTAGACGTCGCTGGCCAGCCGCAGCGTGTAGGTGTCGTTCGCGCCGTGCCGCATCAGGAAGACCGTCGGCGGCTGCCACGGCAGTCCGTCGAGCGAGGCGATCAGGTCGTCGGCGTCGGTCAGCGTGGCCCAGCCCTCGATGACGGCCGACCGCTCCTCGAACTGGGCGAGCGGGTTCGCGTAGTGCGACGTCAAGCCCTGGAAGCCGTAGTAGGGGTAGTAGGCGAGGAAGCCGAAGTCCGCGGTCATGACGACGGTCTCGTTGCGCGGCCTCCCGGTCGCCGCGGTGATGCGTGCGTCGACGTCGGCGTAGTAGCGCTCGGCGCCGGGCGGTCGCCGGTCGGCGCGTTGGCCGTAGCCGTCGGTGTCGGTGTAGGCCACGGCGATGTCGCCCCGCAGCACGTTGGGGATGTCCTGGCTGAAGGTCATCGCTCCGATGGCGCCGACCACGGTGGCGCCCGCGAGCACGCGTCTGCCCGTCGTCGGGGTGACGCGGGCGGCGAGCATCCGGGCGGTCGCGATGAACCCGAACACGCCTGCGGCGGTCAGCAGCACGGTCAGCGTCGGCTGCAGCCGGAAGGAGAGCAGCGTGGTGCCCGCGAGCGTGGTCAGCATCGACAGCAGCGACCACGCGTAGACGGCGAGTACGCCGATGGCCAGGGCACCCGCGCGGGTCGAGCTGCGGGCGTACACCACCAGCCACAGCGTCCCGAGCAGGCAGAGCGCGCCGAGCAGCGTGAACGACAGCATCGGGAACGTCAGCTGCGCACCGTCGTCGGG
>JAQSXQ010000358.1 GCA_029256565.1 Mycobacterium sp. | reverse complement strand
GGCCGGATCGGGTACAGCGGCCAACCCGACTCGTCGCGCAATCGCAACGGGCACAACCAGATCGGCTCGATCGGAACGTTGGTCAGGAACCAGTCGAGGAACTCGGCCGTCCGTCCGATCGGCACCTCGACGTCCTGCACCACCCGTTCGCGCGGCGGCCTGCCGTTGCGCTTCTCCAAGCGGTCGGCGATGTCGAACCGCTGGTCGTAGCCGATCAGCTTCCAGTAGAAACTGCTGCGCCGGAACCGTCGCGGCCACAGTCGGCGCAGCTTGGGGTTCTGCGCGCCGAACGCCCGGGAGCACCAGAACCAGTCGGTATCCCAGCGCCACAGGTAGTCGTGAATGGTGAGGCGGTCGCTCTTGATGCCCTCGTCGTGCTGGATCGAGCGGTAGTACACGTCCTGGCCGGTGTAGTCGCTGACCGGTCCCGCCGTCCCCGTCCTGACCCCGAGGGTCAGATAGCACTCGTCGGCGCTGAACACGACGCCGTCGAGGTAGTCGACTGGGGCACCGTCGATTCCGCCCGTCTCGACGATGCGCTCCATCGTCTCGACGAGGTCGGTCAAGGACGTGAAGCGCAGATGTCGTAGCGCGACGAACGGCTTGACCTCTTCGAGTTCGATCTTCAATCGAACCGAGTAGCCAAGCGTGCCATAGGAGTTGGGGAAGGCACGGAACAGATCTGCGTGCTGCTCGCGCGATGCCGTGAGCACCTCGCCGGTGCCGGTCAGGATGTCCATCTCCAGCACCGACTCGTGCGGGAGGCCGTTGCGGAAGGACGCCGACTCGATGCCGAGGCCGGTGACCGCGCCGCCCAGGGTGATGGTCTTCAGCTGCGGAACCACCAGCGGCGACAGCCCGTACGGCAGGGTCGCGGCGACCAGATCCTCATAGGTACACATCCCGGCCACGTCGGCCGTGCGGGCGTCCGGATCGACCGAGATCACCCCGGTGAGGCCGGAGGTGTCGAGACCCTTGGCGGTCGCCTTCGCTCGAGCCCGAAAGAGGTTCGACGTCGCCTTGGCCAGGCGGACGGTTGCGTCGGGCGGGATGGCGCGATAGCTCTTCAGCAGTCTCTCCACGCCTGCTGCGTGGGCCGACTGCGCTTCCATGGATGCAACAGTCACACATATACGCTAGTCCCCGGTGGCACCCGGTGCGACCACACGGGGCGGGTACACCCGCTTCGACACCGAATCGACGAGGAGTCTTCACCGATGGGACAGGTCAGTGCGTCGAGCACCGTCTTGATCAACGCAGCGCCGGATGCCGTCCTCGCTGCGGTCGCCGACTACCAGACCGTGCGGCCGAAGATCCTTTCCTCGCACTACAGCGGCTACCAGGTGCTCGAGGGTGGCCAGGGTGCGGGCACCGTGGCCACGTGGAAGCTGCAGGCGACCAAGAAGCGCGTCCGCGAGGTCAAGGCGAACGTCGACGTCGCAGGACACGCCGTCATCGAGAAGGACGCCAACTCGACCATGGTCACCAACTACACCGTGGCCCCTGCCGGGACCGGATCGACCGTCACGGTCAAGACGTCGTGGCAGGGTGCGGGCGGTATCGGTGGCTTCTTCGAGAAGACCTTCGCCCCGCTCGGCCTGCGCAAGATCCAGGCCGAGGTGCTGGAGAACCTGAAGTCCGAACTGGAGAGCTAGGCGGTTCGCTGCGGCCGCGTCGCCAGGAAGCCGGCGATCCCGCGGACCACGGCCTCGGCGTACTTCTGCCGTCCCTCGGCGCTCTCGATGAGTGCCGAGTCGGCCGGGTTCTTCATGTTGCCCAGCTCGACGAGCACCGACGGGTACTGCGCGAGGTTCAGCCCGGCGATGTCCGAGCGCGGCATGAGCCCGCCCTGGCCGATGTAGTTCGCAGGCGGGATGCCGGAGCCCTGCAATTGGTCGCGCATCACCTTCGCGAACTGCAGCGACGGTCCCGCCTGGGCGTCGTTGAGTGGTGGCGCCGAGTACAGGACGTGGAACCCGCGTCCGGTGGCCGGGCCGCCGTCGGCGTGGATCGACACGATGGCATCGGGCTTGAGCGCGTTGGCCATCGTCGCGCGTTCGTCGACGCAGGGGCCGAGGCCGGTGTCGTCACCGCGTGACAGCGCCGTGCGCACCCCGAGGGCAGTGAGCTGCTGACGGATGCGCAGCGTGGTCTCCCAGGTGAAGCTGTGCTCGGGGTAGCCGCTGTTCGACGACGTGCCGCTGGCCTGGCAGTCCTTGGTGCCGCCCCGCCCGGTGGGCACCTGGCGGCTGATGGAGGCGTCGTTGCTGCCGTTGTGGCCCGGATCGAGGAACACGATCATCCCGGCGAGGCTCGCCGCCTCGGCGGTGGGCACGGCGACCGGGCCGGCGACCGACGATGCCGCGACGAGTACGCCGACGGCCGCGGCCACTAGGCCGCGCTTCGCGGCGCCGACACGCAGACAGGCTGGGACTGGCACGGCGCCACGCTAGCCCGGCGGGCGACTAGTCTTGAACCCCAAACGGGCTCGTGCGGACATGCGCAACCAAGTCGAGACCAAGACGCGACAGACCCGAATCCAACCGTCTGAGGGGACGAAGTCATGCAACCCGGTCAACAGCCCGACATGTCAGCGCTCCTGGCACAGGCCCAGCAGGTGCAGCAGCAGCTGATGGAGGCGCAGGAGGCGCTCGCCAACGCCGAGGTGCGCGGGCAGGGCGGCGGTGGCCTGGTGCAGGTCGTGATGAAGGGCAGCGGTGAGGTGATCGGCGTCGAGATCGACCCCAAGGTCGTCGACCCCAACGACGTCGAGACGCTGCAGGACCTCGTCGTCGGCGCCATCAAGGACGCCGGACAGCAGGTGACACTGCTCGCGCAGTCCAAGCTCGGGCCGCTGGCCGGTGGGCTTGGCGGCCTCGGCATCCCGGGGGCCTGACGCGTTGACACGCCATGTTTGAGGGACCCGTCCAGGATCTGATCGACGAACTGGGCAAGCTGCCGGGCATCGGCCCGAAGAGCGCGCAGCGCATCGCATTCCATCTGCTGTCGGTGGAGCCGCCCGACATCGACCGGTTGACCGCGGTGCTCACCAGGGTCCGCGAGGGCGTGACGTTCTGTTCGGTGTGCGGCAACGTCTCCGACAACGAGCGGTGCCGCATCTGCAGTGACCCGCGGCGCGACGCGTCGATCGTGTGCGTGGTCGAGGAGCCCAAGGACGTGCAGGCCGTGGAGCGCACCCGCGAGTTCCGGGGCCGCTACCACGTGCTGGGCGGTGCGCTGGATCCGTTGTCCGGCATCGGGCCCGATCAGCTGCGGATCCGGGAGCTGCTCAACCGCATCGGCGAGCGGGTCGACGGCGTCGACGTCGCCGAGGTCATCATCGCGACCGACCCGAACACCGAGGGTGAGGCCACGGCCACCTATCTGGTGCGCATGCTGCGCGACATCCCCGGACTCTCCGTCACCCGAATCGCGTCGGGCCTGCCGATGGGTGGGGACCTGGAGTTCGCCGACGAGTTGACGCTCGGGAGGGCGTTGGCCGGCCGTCGGGCGATGGCATAGGTTCGTGCCTGTGGCTGACGAAGAGTTCAAGGTCGAGGTCGAGCTGGGTAGCGACGAGCACGGGCTGTCGTTCTGGGAGAAGCTGCGGACGCTGAACCTCGACGACGACGCCCGCTCGCGTCTGGGTGGCCGCGTGACCGTGACCCGCGATGGCAACTGGATCCAGCTCTACGCGAGCAGCCTGCAGGATGCGCGTCAGGCGGAGCAGACCGTGCGCGAACTCGTCGTGGCCGACGACGTCACCGCCGAATTCGCGATCTCGCGCTGGGACGCCGCCGCGCAGGAGTGGGTCGACCCCTCCGACGGCGAGGTCGTCGACGACGATGCCCCCGC
>JAQSXQ010000357.1 GCA_029256565.1 Mycobacterium sp. | reverse complement strand
CCTGGCCCGCAGGCGATCCGCCGCCTGCGGTGCTGCCGGTGGTCGAAGTCGCCTTCTGGGTCGCGCTTGCCCGATTCGGTACGCGCACCCAGGTGGTGCCCCAGCGCGTCGTCCTGCCGCAGCCCCCGCGCAACGTCGCCGCCGTCGAGGCGTGGCTGCGTACACGGGTGGAGCGGGGCGCCACCACCGCCGTCCGATTCTCCCGGCTCGACGCCACCCGGCCGTTCCTGACCGCGAACGCGGGCATGTGGGAGTTCTTCGAACCCGAATTGCGCCGCCGCCTCGACGATCTCGCCGCCGACGCAACCCTGCGCACCAAGGTCCGCGCCGCACTCGTCGAACTGCTGCCGGCCGGTGCGGGCACCACACACGGCGTCGCCCGTCACCTCGGCGTCAGCACCAGAACGCTGCAGCGCCGCCTCGGCGAGGAGGACGCCACGTTCGGCGACATCCTGGCCGACGTACGCGAGGAACTGGCCCGCCACTACCTGACGAAGTCCGCGCTGCCGCTCACCGAGATCGCGTTCCTCCTCGGTTACGACGACCCGAACTCGTTCCACCGTGCGTTCAACCGCAGGACGGGTCGCACGCCGCTCGGCGTACGCGCCACGGCCACCGGCTGACGACGAAGGCGGCCCGGCCAATGGCCGGACCGCCTTCTACGGGGAGTGCTATTACATCGCGGGCTGCGCCGGGGGCATCAGCACCGTGTCGATGAGGTAGACGTTCGCGTTGGCGGTCTGCACGTTGCCGCAGACGACCGATGCGTCGTTCACCTTCAGGTCGTTGCCCATGCCGGTGACGGTGACGTCCTTGCCTTCGACCGTCTTGTGCATCCGGACCAGGTCGGCGGGCGCTACGCGTCCCGGGACGACGTGGTAGGTGAGGATGCTGGTCAGCAGGGGAGCGTCGGTCTTGAGCTTGTCGATGGTGGCCGGGTCGATCTTGGCGAAGGCGTCGTCGGTCGGCGCGAACACCGTGAACTCACCGCCGTTGAGCGTGTCGACGAGGTTCACCTCGGGGTTGAGCTGGCCGGAGACGGCCGCGGTGAGCGTCTTGAGCATCGGGTTGTTCGACGCTGCGGTGGCGACGGGATCCATCGACATGCCGGCGACGGATCCGGGGCCCATGGGGTTCTGCGCGGCGTAGCCGGCGCACCCCGGTCCGACCAGTCCGGCTGCGGGATCCGCAGCGGCAACGCCGTTGGAGAGCAGGATTCCTGCGAACGCCATGCCAGCGATCGAGGCGCCCGTCACGGCCTTCTTGGTGTGGTCCATCAGGTTCATTGCGGTAGCACCTTTCGATTGGGGAACGTTCAGGCACGAGGGGCGCCCCGACGCGAGCACGGGGATGATGCGCCGGGGCGCCACTCGTGGGTCTAGGGGTGGATCTAGCCGGCGGCCGGCGGCATGAGGACGGTGTCGATCATGTAGACCGTCGCGTTGGCGGTCTGCACGCCACCGCACACCAGGCCGGCGTCGTTGAACTTCAGGCTCTCGCCCTCGCCGGTGACGGTGACGTTGGCGCCCTGCACCGTCTTGTGCTCACCCGGGACGTCGGCCGGTGCGGCACCGGGGCCGGGCACGACGTGGTAGGTCAGGATGCTGGTCAGCAGATCCGTGTCGGTCTTGAGCTTCTCGATGGTGGCCGGGTCGATCTTCGCGAACGCGTCATCGGTGGGCGCGAAGACGGTGAACTCGCCGCCGTTGAGCGTGTCGACCAGGTTGACGTTCGGGTTGAGCTTGCCCGTGAGCGCCGAGGTCAGCGTCTTGAGCATCGGGTTGTTGGACGCCGCGGTGGCGACCGGGTCCATCGCCATGCCTGCGACCGAGCCGGGACCCGAGGGCACCTGCTCTGCGTAGGCCGCGCAGCTTGCGCCGACGAGGTTGGCGGCGGGGTCGGCCATGGCGGTCGAGGTCTCCGTCGGCGATGACGAGGAACTCATGACGCTCGAGGAGGCGCTGCTCGCGCTGCTCGACCCTTCATTGGCAGTCTCACTCGAACACGCAACTGCGCCGAAGGCGGCAATCGCGCTCAGGCTTGCTGCGGCGATCACCCTGCGGTGAGCTGAATTCATTGCTGATCACACTCCAATGTGTCTGGGGCTGCGAAGCCGCGGCCCTAGGTCGATGACGTGGGGGATTCGCGCTGACCTGGGGGACGGATGGGCCGAGGCGACTTGCGTCACAGTCGCGTCACAATTCGGACCTGCGGCAACCGGGCGGCACAATGAGTGAGTGACCACCGACGAACGCACGCGCGGACAGCGATGAGCGGCGATCGGCTACGCGTTCTGGTGCTCGGCAGCACGGGGTCGATCGGGACCCAGGCGCTCGAGGTGATCGCGGCCAATCCGGACCGCTTCGAGGTCGTGGGTCTCGCCGCGGGCGGCGCCAACGCCGACCTGCTGGCCCGCCAGCGCGCCGCGACCGGCGTCGCGAACGTGGCGGTCGCCGACCCGGGGGCAGCCGACCGGATGGGCGACGTCACCTACGCCGGACCCGACGCCGCCACCCGGCTCGTCGAGGAGACCGAAGCCGACGTCGTACTCAACGCCCTGGTCGGGGCGTTGGGTCTGCGGCCGACGCTCGCCGCTCTCGAATCCGGCGCCCGGCTCGCGCTGGCCAACAAGGAGTCCCTGGTCGCGGGCGGGCCACTCGTCGTCAAGGCCGCCGCACCCGGGCAGATCGTTCCGGTCGACTCCGAACACTCCGCGCTGGCGCAGTGTCTGCGCGGGGGAACGCCCGACGAGGTGGCCCGGCTGGTGCTCACGGCGTCGGGGGGACCGTTCCGCGGCTGGACGGCCGATGCGCTGGAAGGCGTGACGCCCGAACAGGCCGGCGCCCACCCGACGTGGTCGATGGGTCCGATGAACACGCTGAACTCGGCGTCGCTGGTGAACAAGGGACTCGAACTGATCGAGACGCACCTGCTGTTCGGCGTGGCGTACGACCGCATCGACGTCGTCGTGCACCCGCAGTCGATCATCCACTCGATGGTCACCTTCTTCGACGGGTCGACCATCGCCCAGGCCAGCCCGCCCGACATGAAGCTGCCGATCGCACTGGCTCTCGGCTGGCCCGCCCGCGTGCCCGGAGCCGCGGCGGCGTGCGACTGGACCACCGCCGCGACCTGGGAGTTCGAACCGCTCGACGACGAGGTGTTCCCCGCCGTCGACCTGGCCCGACACGCAGGGACGGTGGGTGGCTGCATGACCGCGGTCTACAACGCCGCCAACGAGGAGGCCGCCGAGGCCTTCCTGGCGGGTCGGATCGGCTTCCCGGCGATCGTGCGAACCATCGGTGACGTGCTGCACGCCTCAGACCAGTGGGCCGCCGAACCGGCTACCGTGGAAGACGTACTCGAAGCGCAGGACTGGGCCCGTGCCAGGGCCCGGAGCGCTCTGGCACCCCACGCGAGCGCGACACAGGAGGTCTTGGGAACTCGATGATGTTCGTCACGGGCATCGTGCTCTTCGCCCTGGCCATCCTGATCTCGGTGGCCCTGCACGAATGCGGACACATGTGGGTCGCTCGCGCGACCGGCATGAAGGTGCGTCGATACTTCGTCGGCTTCGGTCCGACGATCTGGTCGACCATGCGACCCAACCGGCTCGGCCAGACCGAGTACGGCGTCAAGGCGGTTCCGCTCGGCGGGTTCTGCGACATCGCAGGCATGACGTCGGTCGAGGAACTGGCGCCCGAGGACCGCCCGTATGCGATGTACCGGCAGAAGGTGTGGAAGCGCGTCGCCGTGCTGTTCGCCGGGCCGGGCATGAACTTCATCATCGGCCTCGCGCTGATCTACGGCATCGCCATCGCCTGGGGGCTGCCGAACCTCAACCAGCCCACCAACGC
>JAQSXQ010000356.1 GCA_029256565.1 Mycobacterium sp. | reverse complement strand
AGGAAGTCCTTGATCTCGTAGAGCTCCTCGACCGCCTCGTCGACGCCTGCGACGTCGGCGAAGGTGGTCTTGGGCATGTCCTTGCTGAGCTGCTTGGCCTTGGACTTGCCGAAGCCGAAGCCCATCCGGCCACCGGACTGCATCCGGGAGAACATCACGAACAGGCCGACGAGCAGCAGCAGCGGCAGCAGGTAGATCAGGAGTGAACCGAGCACGCTGCCCTGGTTCACGACGGTGTTCACCTTGGCGTTCTTCGCGTTCAACGCCTCGAACAGTTGCACCCCGTACCCGGTCGGGTACTTGGTGATGATCTTGTTGCTGTCCTCGGTGTCGCCGTTGCCGTTCTTCAGGTCCAGCCGGACCTGCTGCTCGCGGTCGTCGATCTGGGCGCTGTTGACGTTGTCGCCGTTGATCTGGGCGATGGCGACCGACGTGTCGACCGGCTTGTAGCCGCGCGTGTCGTCGCTGAAGTAGAAGAAGGACCAACCCAGCAGCAATATCACCGCTATTGCACTGAGGGTGCGAATGACGTTCTTACGATTCATCGTTCTCTTCGGCCAGCAGGGTTATGTCGGCCAGGTCCTTCCGATACGCGCAGATGGGATGTTCAAGGCTACCGCTAGAACAACGACCGGTAGTTCCCGACGCCTGCACCGCGCCGAACGTGGGCCTCGTGCACGCCGCGGCCACGTTTTGCGTACACAACCCCCACGCTCGAGCCGATCTTGACGTTATTACCAGGTGGTGACGCTCCTCGCCGTCTGTATGGTGCGTCGTATGTCGATCAGCGCGTGGGCGAAGAAGCCGTCCAGAGTCCTCGTCATCACCGTCGCAGGCCTGCTGGTCGCGGCGGTGTCGGGCTGCGATTCGGCCCCCGCCGGTCCCGTCGCCGGACCCGACGGACCCGCGCCACGACAGGTCACGGTGGTGGGCGAGGGCAAGGTCGAGGGCACGCCCGACACCGTCACCGTCAACGCCGCCATCGAGTCGCTGGCCCCGGACGCGACCGCCGCGATGAACCAGACCAACGAGCGCATGACCGCCGTCATCGACGCCGTCGCCGGCCAAGGCATCGACCGCAAGGACATCAGCACCACGCAGGTCAACCTGCAACCGCAGTACGGCGAGAACAGCGTCATCAACGGCTACCAGGCGAGCAATTCGATTGCGGTGAAGATCCGGGACATCAACGCCGCGTCGCCGACGATCACCGCGATCCAGACCACTGGCGGCAACGCGACCCGGATCAACTCCGTCAGCTTCGCCATCGAGGACGACTCGCAGATGGTCAAGGACGCCCGCGCCCGCGCGTTCAACGACGCCAAGGACCGCGCCCAGCAGTACGCCGAACTCTCCGGCCTCGACCTCGGCACGGTCATCTCGATCTCAGAGGTCGGCGCGGCCACTCCTCCCCCGACCCCGATGCCCCGCTACGACGCGGCCGAGGCGATGTCGGTGCCGCTGTCGCCGGGTCAGCAGACCGTCGGGTTCTCCGTGACCGTGGTGTGGGAACTCGGCTAGCTCCAGCCAAAGCTAGGCGGGCGCGAGCTGCACGGGGATCCCGTTCAGCACGGCGGTGCCCGAGAGCGGGTCGAGCGTCAGGCCGTCGTTGAGCTGATTGACGTTTACCCCGGGCTGTGTGGCGGCGACGCGCTGCCCGGCACCCTGGTCGTGCCCCCAGCCGTGCGGCAGGGACACGACGCCTCGACGCATGGCGTCGGTCAGTTCGACGGGCGCCTCGAGTTCGCCGCCGGGGCCCTTGATCCGAGCACGATCGGTGATGCCGAGATCCTCGGCGTCCAGCGGGTGGATCTGCAGCGTGCAGCGGTTCGTTCCGCCGGCGAGCGCGGGCAGGTTGTGCATCCAGCTGTTGTTCGACCGCAGGTGCCGTCGGCCGATGAGCACGAAGTCGTCGGCGGTGCGCTCCAGCGAGGCGGCCAGCCGCGCCACGTCGGCGACGAGCGGCGCCGGCGCCAGCTCGACCTTGCCCGACGGCGTCCGCAACACCTCGGTCAGCCGTGGACGCAACGCACCGAAGTCGATGCCGTGCGGCGCGTCCTTCAGCCGCTGCAGCGTCAGACCGTCCTCGCGGGCGCCGAACCAGTCGCCGTACGGGCCGAGGCGCAGCATCATGTCGAGCCTGCGCTCGTACCCACGCCCCGCGATGAGCATCGCGGTCAGCTCCTCGGGATCCCGTCCGGCGACCGGTGATTCGGGATCGGCGGTCTCCTTGGCCATCGTCATCGCGATCACCTGCTCGTCGACGAGGGCGGGATCGGCGAACGGCCCGAGGCCGTACAGGATCAGCGCGATGCGCGACAGGATCTCCGGCTCGTCGGGCCTGCCCGGCGCGAGTTCCACGGCGGGTGGCGAGTACCGCGCGTTGTTGCGCACGGGCGTGCTGCTCAGCGCGACGTCGAAGTGCGCGCTCTGCGACGGTGGGGGCGGCGGCAGGATGACGTCGGCGTGCCGCGTGGTCTCGTTGAGGTAGGGGTCGACGCTCAGCATGAAGTCGACGCCGTCGAGCGCCCGGCTCAGAGCGTCGCCGTCGGGTGCCGAGAGCACCGGGTTGCCCGCGATGGATATCACCGCGCGGGGCTGATCGTCGCCGGGAGTGGCGAGTTCCTCGGCCAGCGCTGCGGCCGGGAGTTCGGACAGCACCTCGGGGTGGCCGGACACTCGACTGTGCCACCGTCCGGTGCGAAAACCGCGGCCCGGCTTGGGCGGTCGCGGCGCCGATGAGACCGGCGACTGCGGGAACATCACGCCGCCGGGACGGTCGAGGTTTCCGGTGAGCACGTTGACGACGTCGACGAGCCAACTGCCGAGCGATCCGAACTCGACCGTGGAGGTGCCCATCCGGCCGTACACCGCGGCCGACGACGCGCCGGCCAGGTCCCGCGTCAGGGCGCGGATCTCGCCGGCGGTCACCCCGCAGTGGTCGGCGACGACCTCCGGTGCGAATCCGTCGGCCAGCGCGCGTACGTCCTCCAGCCCCGTCACGTGCGGGGCGAGGACACCGAGGTCGACCAGGTCCTCGTCGAACAGGGTGTGGACGACCGCGAGCAGCAGCGCGGCGTCGGTCCCCGGCCGCGGGGCGATGTGCTGGTCGGCCAGCTCGGCGGTCCTGGTGCGGGCGGGGTCGACGACGATCAGCCGGCCGCCGCGCTTGCGCAACGCCTTCAGCTTGCCGGGGAAGTCGGCAACGGTCGCGAGGCTGCCGTTGGACACCATGGGGTTCGCGCCGATGACGACGAGGTGATCGGTGCGGTCGACGTCGGGCACCGTGAACGCGACGGGGTTGCCGAACATCAGGCCCAGCGAGACGTGCTTGGGCATCTGGTCGAGCGTGCTGGCCGAGAACGTCAGCCGGGTCCCGAGGCCCTTGATGATCAACGGGACGTAGAGGCCGCCCGCGATGGTGTGGGCGTTCGGGTTGCCCGCGTAGACGGCCACCGATCGCCCGCCGTGCTCGCCCACCACCGCGCCGAGCCCGTCGGCGACCGCTTGGAACGCCTCGTCCCAGGTCGCCTCCACGAGTTCGCCGTCGCGGCGGACCAGCGGTGCGGTGAGGCGGTCGGGATCGCCGTCGAGCTGACCGAAGCTCGCACCCTTCGGGCAGATGAAGCCGGAGCTGAAGACGTCGTCGCGGTCACCGCGCGCAGACGTCACCGCGCCGGAGGAGATGGTGAGCACCAGACCGCAGGTGGCCTCGCAGAAAGGACAGATCCGCAGTGCCGTGTGGGTGTGGGTCTCGACGGCGGCGGGCTGGATCACGTCACGCTCCTGACGATCAGGGGTTCTCGTAGACCTTCGGTTCGAGGGTCCCGATGAAGGGCAGGTCGCGGTAGCGCTCGGCGTAG
>JAQSXQ010000355.1 GCA_029256565.1 Mycobacterium sp. | reverse complement strand
GCGTCGAGCACCCGGCTCTCCAGCGGCGCGTACACCGATCCGAGCAGAGTGCGATCGACGGCTCCCACCGGCAGCCGGACGCCGGCGGCGTCGAGCACCCGCCGGGCCAACTCGACGAACACCGGGTTGCCGGGGTGGTTGATGGTGTGACAGGCGTCGGCACCGCACGAGGCGAACACGTCGGACACCGCCACGTCGGTGTCGCGGCGTTCCCGCACCGCAAGCGTGGCCCGGCTCGCCTCCGCGGCCGCGACGAACCGGTCGGCCGGGACGTCGGCGTCCCACGGGTCATCCGGTGCCCGGCCCGACCGCGCCGCAACGACGGTGCGCAGGTCGTGATAGGGCACGCCGGGCGGAGTGATCGACCGGTCGGACGGACGGCGCACGATCGCCTGGAACGGGTAGAGCCCCGCGTAACGGATCACGGGCCAGCGCACCACGCGGGCGCCCGCGGGCAACCGCTCGGCCATCTCCTCGGTACCGAGCGGCAGGTCGCGGTAGTTCGCCCTGATCGGCTGGCTGACCAGCACCCGGGCTTCGCCGAGCAGGGCGTCGAGATGGGGCAGGTCCGCGGCGGTCAGCTCGTGGACCGGGGGCACCAGCACAGTGCGATACGGCCGGTCCGCGACGGTCTCGAGCACCTGGCGCAGCGCCTCGGCCTGACAGTTCCCGATCACCAGCCACAGGGGCAGCGATGACGGGCGCTCGGCGTCGGGATGTCGGTAGAACTGGCGGTAGTGCCAGGTCCTTCCATCGTGCTGCATTTCACGAGTTTAGATTCGCGACCGGCGTGCAATACCCGGGGTGCGAGCAACCGTCTAGTAGATGGCGATGTCCTGCCGCCACTTTTCGATTGGTACTTCGTGATCACGCTCGCCTCGGTCCCCGCTGGGCATCCCTACGTCGCTGCCGTCGTCGACCCCGAAAGCGTTGTGCTGCTGCCAGATCCGACACCGCCCAGTGCCACGATGCCGGGCCAGTGGTGGCCGCCGCAGTGGCTCGACCCCAGCTTCGTGCGCGACCGCGTGCCCGACATCGACGTCATGCACGTGCACTTCGGCTTCGACTCGGCAGACCCGGTCGACCTGGAGGACGTCGCAGGGCAACTCGCGCGTCGCGGCGTTCCACTGGTGGTGACCGTGCACGATCTGCACAACCCGCACTTCGAGGACGCCGGACTCCACGCCGCACGGCTCGGCGTCCTGCTCGGCGCGGCCGACGCGGTGATCACCCTGACCGACGGCGCCGCAGCCGAGATCGAGAGTCGCTGGGGACGGCGTTCGGTCGTGCTCCCGCACCCGCACCTCCTCCCGATCGACGAGGTCGGCGGCGCGCGCATTCGGCGCTCGGTGCCCGTCGTGGCGATGCACGCAAAGGGGTTGCGCGCCAACATCGATCCGTGGCCGCTGCTCGACGCACTCCTCGCCGATGGTCCCGACGGCTACCGGCTGCGACTCGATCTCGACGTCGGCGCGTTGGCGTCGCCGCGCGCAGCCGAGGTGAGCGACCGGCGGCTCGCGGCCTACCGTGCCGCGGGAGTGGACGTCCGCGTGCACCCGTGCTTCGACGACCGCGAATTGTCGGCCTACCTCGCCGACGTCGACGTGCTGGTGCTGCCCTACCGCTTCGGCACCCACTCCGGCTGGGTCGAGGCGGCTCACGACGCCGGTGTGCACACGGTGGTGCCCGACTGCGGGTACTTCCAGCAGCAGCATGCCAGCGCCGTATTCCACTACGGCAGAACCGGATTCGATACGACGAGCTTGGCCGACGCCGTCGAGGCGGCCGTGGGCCTGGTGCCCGGCGGTGTGATCTCGGAGGACGAGGCACGCCGGCGCAGGCGGGCCGACGAACGACACCGGGTCCGCAGCGCCCACACACGGCTCTACCGTCGGGTGCTGGCCGACCGGAACGCCGCGTGAGGCGGCCACTCCGCATCGCGCTCCTGGCCTCGTCCCGATACGCGGTGCGGCAACCGTTCGCCGGAGGCATGGAGTCCTTCGTCTTCGAGTTCGCTCGCGCGCTCACCGCCGAGGGGCACCACGTCACGCTGTTCGCCGCGCCAGGGTCCGCGACCGACCTGCCGTGCGAGGTGTTGCCCGTCCACACCTTCGAGATGAGCGAGGAGTCGCGGCGCGAGCCACTGACTCCCGAGTGGATCGTGCACGAGACCCACGCCTACCTGTCGGTGATGCTGGACCTCGGCGACAGGCTGCGCGACGCGTTCGACATCGTGCACAACCACAGCCTGCACTACCTCCCGCTGGCCATGGCCCGATCGCTGAGCACCCCGATGCTGACCACCCTGCACACGCCGCCGTTGCCGTGGCTCGAGCAGGCCGTGGCCCTACCGCAGGGCGTGGCCAGCGACTTCGTCGCCGTCAGTGCCTTCACGGCCCGACAGTGGGAACCCATCAATGGTCCGGTGTCGGTCATTCCCAACGGCATCGACCTCGACGCCTGGGAACCAGGGCCTGGCGGCGACTACGCGGTGTGGTCGGGACGGCTGGTGCCGGAGAAGGGCACGATCCTGGCGATCGAGGCGGCCCGACGGGCAGGGCTGCCACTGCGGATCGCCGGACCGGTGGGCGACCGGAGGTACTTCGACCAGTTCGTCGCACCCGAACTCGACGACACCGTCGAGTACTGCGGCCACCTCCGTCAGGACGAACTCAACGAACTGGTCGGAGGCGCTGCCGTCGCACTCGTCACCCCGACCTGGGAGGAGCCGTTCGGGCTGGTGACGGCCGAGGCAATGGCCTCGGGCACCCCGGTGGCGGCGTTCGCCCGGGGAGGCATCCCGGAGATCCTCGACGCCCGCAGCGGTCGCCTCGCCGCACCCGACGACGTCGACGCGCTGGCGCGAGCGGCGCTCGAGGCCGCCGAACTGCCGCGCGGTGCCGTGCGGGCCAAGGCGGAGGCGGACTGCAACCACGCGGTGATGGTGCAGCGCTACCTGCAGCACTACGACGACATGCTGTTCCGCGAGCGCCGCCAGGTCCCTGCGTGATCGCCTACTACGTGCACCACCACGGACGCGGGCACCTCAACCGGGCGCTGGCCATCACCCGCCACCTCGCAGACGGCGTGATCTTCCTGTCGTCGCTCGCATCTCCGTCCGGCCTGCGCGCGGGCGACCGCTGGATCCAGCTGCCCATGGACGTCGGGTCGGCGGGCGACCCGCCCGTCGATCCCACCGCCAACGGGCGGCTGCACTGGGTTCCCGAGCACGTCGACGGGCTGGCGCGGCGTGCTGCCCTGATCACCGAGACACTGGCGGCCGAGCAGCCCCGGCGGATCGTCGTGGACGTCTCGGTCGAGGTGACCCTGCTGGCGCGGCTCAGCGGGATACCGGTCACGGTGATGGCCATGCCGGGGGAGCGCGACGACGCCGCGCACCGGCTGGCCTACGACGTCGCCGATTCCATCGTCGCCCCGTGGTCGGACGACGTGTACCGGCCGTCCTGGTCTGCGCGCTACGCCTCGCGGGTCCACTACGTCGGCTCGATCAGCCGGTTCGACGGACGGGAGCGGCCCGCAGCGGCACACGGCGCCGGGCCGTGCGGGTTGCTGCTGGCAGGCGCGGGCGGCTCTGCCGTGCCCGCCGACGGCGTGACGGACCTGCAGGCGGCGGTACCGGAGCTGACGTGGCGGGCGATCGGCGGAACGGCAGGCTGGGTCGACGACCCGTGGCCGATGATCGCCGCCGCGGACCTCGTCGTCTGCCATGCCGGCCAGAACGCGGTCGCCGACGTGGCGCTCGCCGAGGTGCCCGCGATCGTCGTCCCCGAAGAACGTCCGTTCGACGAGCAGTGCAGCACCGCGGCCGCCCTGGACCACGCGGGCGTCGCGGTCTCCGCGCCCGG
>JAQSXQ010000354.1 GCA_029256565.1 Mycobacterium sp. | reverse complement strand
CTGACGCCCTAGGATCGTGGTGAGGGCCTTTAGCTCAGCTGGTAGAGCGCCACGTTTACACCGTGGATGTCGTCGGTTCGATCCCGGCAGGGCCCACCGAGAAGACTCGGATTCAGTGCGTGGCCGGTCCTCCACCGGGACCGGCCAACAACCCGTCAGTCGCTGAGGTGGCACGGCCATCCGGCTTCGGGGTCGCCGCCGCCTCGCTGATCGTCGAGGTGCTCGCCGTGCCCATGGACAGCAGGATGAGCGCGCGCGCCGTTGCAGATCCTGCCTCGTAGCCGTAGACCACGAGCTGCAGGCCGGGTGATCCCTCGACGGCGAAGGTGTGGGCGTCGAACTCCAGCCGCCCGACCTCCGCGTGCTCGAACTGCTTCGCGGTGGTCGTCTTGCGCCGTACCCGTTGCGTGCTCCACCGTTCGGCGAACTCCGGGCTGGCGTCGTTCACTTCCGCGATGAGACGGAGGAGGCGCGGGTCGCTCACGAACTCCGCGGTCGCCGCCCGCAGGCTCGCGACGGTCGCGTCTGCGGCGCGGGCCCAGTCGGCGTGGAAGTGCCGCGCCGTCGGGTCGAGGAAGGTCATCCGCACGAGGTTGTCGAAGCGTCCGAAAGGGGCGTACAACGCGCGGGCCAGGGCATTCGCGGCGAGGATCTCGTGCGCGGGGTCGATCACGAACGCGGGGTGTGCCGACCACGAGTCGAGCAGCTGCCCGAGAGCCGGCGTCACCGACGTCGCCACGCGCGGGAGTCGCGGGGGAGCAACCAGCCCGGCCAACGAGAACAGGTGGTCGCGCTCGTCGCCCTCGAGCTCGAGCCCGTCGGCGATGCCCTCGAGCACGGCGGCGCCGGGACTCACCTCCCGCCCTTGCTCGAGCCGTGTGTAGTAGTCGACGCTGAGGCCGCCCAGCACGGCGAGTTCCTCGCGGCGGAGCCCGGGCACCCGGCGGACACCTCCGCCTGGCAGTCCGAGCGACTCCGGGGTGAGGCGGCCGCGGACGGCGCGCAGGTACGCGGCGAGGGTGAGGTCGTCGGCGGGCATGGGCACGGGACCAGGGTAGGTGGCAGGAGCGCCGCCTCCCTGGTCCTGCCGTACCCCGGCAGGACAGGGCGATGGTCCGGGGCTGAGCGGCGTCGAGGCTGGGGGCATGGACACCAGCAGCACGCCCCAGCCCGTTCACCCCTACCTCGGCCTCTGGGTCACCGCCGACGGCCGCATCCGCCACGAGCTGCGGCCCAACGGTCGTTACGTGGAGGCCCGGCGTGATGCCGCTGTCGCCCCTTGCCGCAGGCCTCGTCGACGAGTGGGACAGGATGATCGACGTCAACGTCCGCGGCCTCCTCCACAGCATCACGGCGACCCTGCCCACCATGCTCGCGCAGGGCACCGGCCACGTCGTGACGATCGCGTCCGTCGGCGCCTACGACGTCTCGCCCACGGCTGCCGTCTACTGCGGGACGAAGTTCGCAGCACGGGCGATCACCGAGGGGCTGCGTCAGGAGTCACCGCGCGGGATCCGTGTCACCACCGTGTCACCAGGAGTCACCGAGTCCGAGCTCGCCGCAACGATCACCGACGCCTCCGCCGCCGCCGCGATGGTCGTCTACCGTGCCGAGTCGATCTCTGCCGACGCCATCGCCCGCGCTGTCTCCTACGCGGTGGCCGAGCGACCCGACGTCGACGTGAACGAGATCGTCGTGCGGCCTGCGGCCCAGCGTTGAGTTGCTCCGCACGAGGGGCTCTGCGTGCCCGGTCGGCTGGGCAGGACCTCGACGATGCCGTCCGCGGGTACGAGGACCGGAGACCACCCGGGCCGCGTGAAGCTGAACGCTCGGTCACGTGCCTGACGACGCTGGTGTGATCCGCGCTCAGGGGCGCCAGTCGGTCAGCTGGAGCTCCGGGAAGGCAGCCAGCAGCGCGGTGGGATCGCCAGGAGTGACCGGGTTGGCGAGGAGGTCGTCGATCGCTGGCGGGAGATCGTCCCGCCGGGTCGTGGGAGTCGGGCCGCCGTGGGCGATGTCGACCCATTCCTGCATCGTGTGCTGCTGGGGCCCGACGAGGTCGAACACGCCACTCGGTGCACCGGGCCGGGTCGCGAGCAGGATCGCCTTGACGACGTCGTCGATGTGGATCGGACGGAAGACCTGGGAACCGTCCCCGGCGATCGGGACCGGATCGCCGTCCGTGCCGCCACGCACCATGAAGTCGAACGGCTGGGGGTTGTCTCGGCCGCCGACGATCGCGCTGATGCGGAACACGGTGGCGTTCATCGGGGCGAGGATCTCTTCCGCCATGCCTTTGGCGCGCTCGTACCAGTTCTCGGCGGAGGAGTCCGCGCCGAGTTGGGAGAGGTAGACGATGCGGGTGCCCTCGCCGACCGAATCGGCGACCCGTCGGGTGGTCTCGACCGTGCCGGCGAGGTAGTCCTCCCAGTGCGGCGCGCCGAAGTTGCCGGCGAGGTGCGCAACGGCGTCGACCTGGCCGAGGGCGGTCTCGGCGGCAGTCGACGTCGTCCAGTCCGTGATCACCGTGGCGGCATCGACCCGGCCACTCCGGCGAACGAGCGCGACGGCGTCTCCGTGCAGTTCGGCGAGTATCTGCTGACCGGTGCGACTGTTCGCGCCGGTGATCGCGAGGCGAGGGCTGTTCATGTGTGATGTCATCATGTGCTACAGCATATGCCTGCTGTGGGAGGATCGAGGGATGGATGACCTCGAACGACTGGGATTGCTGACGAAGGCTGTCTCGCGGGAATCGGACAGGCGCCTGACCGAGCTCCTCAAACCGCTCGGCGTGACGCCCAGCCAGGCGGAAGTGCTGCAACTCCTCGACCTGTACGGACCGATGTCGTTGGGAGAGCTCGGCGGGCTGGTGCTCTTCGAAGGCGGGCACCCGAGCAGGCTCGTCGACCGCATGGTCACCGCGGGGATGGTCGATCGCCAGGAGAGTGCGGATGATCGGCGCCGGATCCAGCTCAGCTGCACGCCTGCGGGACGGCAGCTCGCCGCGGCGGCCACGGCGGCGAAGGAACAGTTCCGGGTCTGGCTCCGTGCGCAGCTGGAAGGTGTCGAACTCACACCGGCCATGGACGCCCTCGCAGCCGTCATCGTCGGTACCTCGATGCAGGACACGGTGTCGTCGCGTGCAGCACGTTCGCTCGTCCGTTCCGACAGCACCCCGACCTGATGCAGGCACGAGCGGTCACTGTCTCGATGGGGTCGTGGCGACGCTGGTGGGGACGCGCGGGGAGCTGACGCCGGGCTGTGTTGCGCGGTTCCCGAGGCAGTGCAGCAGGAGTCGGCGTGCCGGAACCTCGACCGCGTCGTGCAGGACGGTCGCGACGGCCATCGCGACCACCAACGCGAGCAGGGCCAGGAGCGCGCTGGTGACGCCTCCGGCGGCCGCGCCCTGGGGTCGGAAGGCCAGCACGGCGTCGATCGTCAGGAGATGGACGAGGTAGAACGCGAACGACCTGGTCCCCAGGTGCACGAGCAGCGGAGACGACAGGCCGGTGGTGCGTCCTTCGACGTCCGCCCTGGCGAGCGCGGGCAGCAGCAGGGAGAACCCCACGACCGTGCAGCCGGTCAGTGCGAACCCCGAGGTGGGGTGCAGGTCTGCGGCGAGGAGGCCCGCGACCGTCAGCAGGACGGGGACCGCGAGTCGTGGTCCGCGCCAGGCGCCCGAGCGCACCAGGGCAGCGCTCAGGACGCCGAGCAGGAACTCCGGGAACCGTGCCGGTGGCCAGCTCGCCGGGACGGGAGAACCGGGCAGGTGCGGCACGAGCACCGGTGCGACCAGGACGAGGACGGCTGCGAGCACGGCGAGGGCCGTGAGCACGGCTGGGTGAGCGTGTCGGATCGGTCGGATG
>JAQSXQ010000353.1 GCA_029256565.1 Mycobacterium sp. | reverse complement strand
GCCAGCGGGGCGCCGAAGACGTCGCCGACGAACCGGGAGTACTCGCTCCAGTTCATCCCGAATTGGAACTCCTGCACGATGCCGGTGGCGACGCCGAGCGCGAAGTTGATCAGGAACAGCTTGCCGAAGAACTTCGTGAGCCGGTACCAGGCCGGGTTGCCGGTGACGACCCATGCGGTCTGCATCGCCGCGATGAGCGGTGCCAGTCCGATGGTCAGCGGAACGAAGATGAAGTGGTAGACGGTCGTGATGCCGAACTGCCACCGTGAGACGTCGAGCGCGTCCATGTGCACCTCTTTCGGGGCCCCGTTGCCCTACCTACGACACATCGTAGTAGGTACGGACCGGGGGTCCCAGGAAAGTGGCGAACGCCTCGTCTAGCTGGTGGTGTCCCTGGCCGGCGGTGCGTCGGGGCTGGGCGCGACCGGGTCGGCTGCCACCGGCGCGGACGTGGTCGGGGTCCCCGTGTGAGCCCCCGTGTGAGCCCCGATGTGGCCGTGCAGTGCGCTCGTCGTGCGCCGGATGCCGATGGCCGCGACCACTTCCAGCAGACCGATGGCGATGAGCCAGATGCCGACGACGAGCGCCAGTGTCTCCATCGACGTCAACGGCGAGGCGAGTACGACCACGCCTGCGATCAAGCTGATGACGCCGACGAACACGTTCCAGCCACGCCCGGGCAGCGTCGGGTCGCTGATTGCCGAGATCGTCGTGGCGACGCCACGGAAGATGAAGCCGATCGCGATCCAGATCGCCATCAGCAGGACGGCGTCGTACAGGTGTCGGAACGCCAGGACGGCCAGGATCAGGGAAGCCGCGCCGCTGATGAACAGCAGGACGCGGCCGCCCGCCGCCACGTCGAGGCTGAACGCGAACACCACCTGCTGGATGCCGGTGATGAGGAGATAGGCGCCGAAGAAGATCGCCGCGACGGCGATCGAGATGTCCGGCCACGCGACCACGGCGATGCCGAGGGCGACTGCCAACACGCCCGAGACGAGAGCCGATTTCCACAGGTGGGGCAACAGACTTGGGCCCGCGTGGGTTGTCATGCCCGCAGTGTTCCACAGGGTCATCGACGGAGGGCCGATTCGCGTTCGTACACGCCCGTAGCGCGCGATAACGCCGTCACCGACTACCGAAGGTCGTTAATGTTCCGTTACCGGCCATGCGTGCTGGCTCAACGGTCGTTAACCTCCTCCGCTGGAGGGGACGACGACGGCCCGACGAAGAAAGAAGAGGCAACTCGTGTCAGTTGGAAAGATGTGGCGCCTTGCTGCGGCGGTCGCCGCGAGCGGCGCACTGATCGTTTCCGGGTGTTCGTCGAGCACCGACAGTGCAGGACCGTCGACGAGCACGACTGCGGCGAATGCCAGCAAGGTCGACGAGATCGCCAATACCGTTCCCGAGGACATCAAGTCGTCCGGCAAGCTCATCGTCGGCGTGAACATTCCGTACGCGCCCAACGAGTTCAAGGACGAGACCGGCAAGATCGTCGGCTTCGACGTCGACCTGATGAACGCGATCGCCGCCACGCTCGGCCTGACCCCCGAGTACCGCGAGGCCGACTTCGCCAAGATCATCCCGTCGATCCAGGGTGACAGCTTCAACGTGGGCATGTCCTCGTTCACCGACACCAAGGAGCGCGAGGCCTCGGTCGACTTCGTCACCTACTTCTCGGCGGGCACCAGCTGGGCGCAGAAGCCGGGCGCCGGGATCAACCCGACCGACGCGTGCGGCAAGAAGGTCGCGGTCCAGGCGACCACCACCCAGGAGGTCGACGAACTGCCCGCCAAGAGCAAGGCATGCACCGACGCAGGCAAGCCCGCCATCGAGATCATCCCGTTCGACGGCCAGGATGCCGCCACCAACGCCGTGGTCCTGGGCCAGGCCGACGCCATGTCGGCGGACTCACCGGTGATCTCGTATGCGATCAAGCAGAGCAACGGCAAGCTCGAGCAGGCCGGTGAGATCTTCGACTCGGCGCCCTACGGCTGGCCGGTGAAGAAGGGCTCGCCGCTCGCGCAGTCGCTTCAGAAGGCACTCGAGCACCTGTCTGACGCATCGTCGCCACCCGGCGGACCCGCGGCGATCGACGCCGTGCCACTGCGGCATCCGTGGCGCTGGGTGGCGGCGATCGTCATCGTCGTCCTCGTCGGGCTGTTCCTGTACGGGGCGGCCACCAATCCGGCCTACGGCTGGAAGACCTATCTGCAGTACCTGTTCAACGACCGCATCATGCTCGGGGTGTCCAACACCCTGCAGCTGACCATCTACTCGATGGTGCTCGCGATCGTGCTCGGCGTGCTGCTGTCGATCATGCGGCTGTCACCGAACCCGGTGTTCCGGTCGGTGTCGTGGGTGTACCTCTGGATCTTCCGCGGCACCCCGGTGTACGTGCAGCTGGTGTTCTGGGGCCTGATCCCGGTCATCTACCAGAAGATCCAGATCGGGGTGCCGTTCGGACCGACGTTCTTCCAGCTGGACGTGCAGAGTCTGTCGATCCCCTTCCTGCTGGCGACCCTCGGGCTCGCGCTCAACGAGTCGGCGTACATGGCCGAGATCATCAGAGCCGGAATCACTTCGGTGCCCGAGGGGCAGAGCGAGGCGTCGACGGCGCTGGGCATGTCGTGGGTGATGACGATGCGCCGGACGGTGCTGCCGCAGGCGATGCGGGTGATCATCCCGCCCACCGGCAACGAGGTCATCAGCATGCTGAAGACCACCTCGCTGGTCACCGCGGTGCCCTACGCGTTCGACCTGTACAGCATCGCCAGCCGCGAGATCGCCGCGCGTACCTTCGAACCCGTGCCGATGCTCCTGGTGGCCGCCACCTGGTACCTGATCATCACCAGCGTGCTGATGGTCGGTCAGTTCTACCTCGAGCGGTACTTCTCCCGTGGTGCGTCGCGCAAGCTCACCACCAAGCAACTCGAGGCGCTGGCCAAGGCGCAGTTGGGAACGGGTGCGGCATGACGCCGATGGTGCGCGCCGAACAGGTGTGCAAGAACTTCGGCGCCCTGAACGTGCTGAAGGGCGTGACGCTCGAGGTCGAACGCGGGCAGGTGCTGTGCATCGTGGGTCCGTCGGGATCGGGCAAGTCGACGTTCCTGCGGTGCGTCAACCACCTCGAGCAGGTGAACGCGGGCCGGCTGTACGTCGACGGGGACCTCATCGGCTACCGCGAACGCGGCGGCAAGTTGCACGAGCTGGCACCGAGGGACGCCGCGCGGCAGCGACGCGAGATCGGCATGGTGTTCCAGCACTTCAACCTGTTCCCGCATCGCACGGCTCTCGGCAACGTCATCGAGTCGCCCATTCACGTCAAGGGGCTGAAGAAGAACAAGGCGCTGGAGCGGGGTCGGGAACTGCTCGACAGGGTGGGTCTGGCCGACAAGGCCGAGGCCTATCCGGCCCAGCTGTCCGGTGGTCAGCAGCAGCGGGTGGCGATAGCCAGGGCACTGGCGATGGACCCGAAGCTGATGCTGTTCGACGAGCCCACGTCCGCGCTGGATCCCGAGCTGGTCGGCGAGGTGCTCGAGGTCATGAAGGAATTGGCGACCGAGGGCATGACCATGCTGGTGGTCACCCACGAGATGGGCTTCGCGCGCGAGGTCGCCGACGACCTGGTGTTCATGGACGCCGGCGTCATCGTCGAACGGGGTAATCCACGCGAGATGATGGCCGACCCGAAACACGAACGCACCAAGGCGTTCCTGTCCAAGGTTATGTAGCCGGGTGGTATAGCCGGGTGGTGTAGTAGGAGCCATGCGCGAACCGGCGGCACCCGACCCCGCCGCGCCGCTGTGGCGTGCCGCGCAGGGCTTCCGGCTCCTCAGCTGTGGCTACGCGGCGTACTTCCAGGTCGTCGTCAACGACGACCTCGAGCACCATGGGCTGGCATGGGGACTGTTCGCCGTCCTGCTCGTCTGGAGTGCGGCGTGCGGGTTCGCCTACCTCGAGGGGTTCGGCCGTCGGCCGGCGTGGGTCGGCGCCGAACTCCTGGTGGTCGTCGCACTCGTGCTGTCGACGAAGCTGGTCGCATCGGATCAGTGGGTGCTGGACAACCAGTCGTGGCCGACCACGCTGTGGGCCACGAATGCCACCATCTCGGCGGCGATCCTGCTGGGACCCGTCGGGGGGATGCTGGCCGGGCTCGTGGTGATGGCGGCGAACGCGGCCTACAAGGGCTACGTCAGCATCAACCTGGGCCGCAACGCGACCATCGTCATCGAACTCGCCGTGGGTCTCGCGGTCGGGATGGCGGCCCTGACCGCCCGCCGGGCCCACGCCGAACTCGAGAAGGCGGCTCGCTTGGCGGCGGCGCTGGAGGAGCGCGAGCGGCTGTCGCGCGAGGTGCACGACGGCGCCATACAGGTGTTGGCGCTCGTCGCTCGGCGCGGCCGTGAGATCGGCGGCGACACCGCCGAACTGGCCGAACTCGCCGCCGAGCAGGAACGTGCGTTGCGCAGACTGGTCGGCAACGGGACCGCGGAGACGCCGGGACCGGGCGAGACCGTGGACGTGGCCGCGCTGCTGCGGTCGCGGCAGACCGACCGGGTGTCGCTGAGCCTGCCCGCCGACCCGGTGCCGCTGCACGCGGCCGTGGCAACGGAGTTGGCCGCAGCGGTGGCCAACGCGCTCGACAACGTCGCAGCACATGCCGGGCCCGACGCCCGGGCGTTCGTGCTGCTCGAGGACCTCGACGACGAGGTGGTGGTCAGCATCCGGGACGACGGCGTCGGCATCGCCGCGGGCAGGCTCGAACAAGCGGCCACCGAGGGGCGTCTGGGCATCGCGAAATCCATTGTCGGTCGGCTACATTCGCTCGGGGGCACGGCGGTGTTGACGACTGAACCCGGCGCCGGGACCGAATGGGAGTTGACCGTGCCGCGACGGGGAGGGCGCCATGACCGAGGCTGAGGGAACACCCACCGTGATGGTCGTCGACGACCATCCGATCTGGCGCGACGCCGTGGCGCGGGACCTCGAAGAGCAGGGCTTCGAGGTGATCGCGACCGCCGACGGCGTCGAGTCCGCGCGCAGACGCGCCGGGGTGGTCAAGCCGGACGTCGTCGTGATGGACATGCGACTGTCCGACGGCACCGGAACGCAAGCGACCGCAGCGGTCCTCGAGGTGTCGCCAGGCAGCAGGGTCCTGGTGCTCTCGGCGTCCGACGAGCGCGACGACGTCCTCGAGGCGGTCAAGGCGGGCGCGTTGGGCTACCTCGTGAAAAGTGCATCGAAGACCGAACTGGCACAGGCGGTTGCGGCCACGTCGGAGGGCCGGGCAGTGTTCACCCCTGGCCTGGCCGGTCTGGTGCTGGGGGAGTACCGGCGGATCGCCCGCACGCCCGACGCCGGCCCGTCGACGCCGCGCTTGACCGAACGGGAGACCGACGTACTGCGATACGTCGCGAAGGGGCTGACTGCCAGGCAGATCGCCGAGCGGCTGTCGCTGAGTCATCGCACGGTGGAGAACCACGTGCAGGCGACCTTCCGAAAACTACAGGTGGCCAACCGCGTCGAGCTGGCCCGGTATGCGATCGAGCACGGCCTCGACGACTGACCGAGGCACCGCTGATCTTTGAGGTAGTACTACTCATCCGCGGAGGCACCGCAGACTGAAACGATGGCGGCATGACCGAATCGGACCAGGTCGTGATCGGCAGACTCTCCTCGGACTTCGCCGTCATGGCCAGCTATCTCGCCCGGGCTTCTGCCGACCTCAACGAGTTGTCCCGCATCGTCGCCGAGCGTCGCGTCGACGCCGGCACGTACGCGCCGCCGGTTGCGGTGCCCGTCGCACCGTACTGGGCACCGCACCCCGCGGCTGGCCCGCCGGGGGTTCCTGCGCCCGGGCCGGTTGGACAGCAGGCTCCGACGCGCCCCGTTCCGCCCCCGCCCGAAAGGCACTCCACTGCAG
>JAQSXQ010000352.1 GCA_029256565.1 Mycobacterium sp. | reverse complement strand
CTAGCCGTCGCCAGGTGGTGGAGCGCTAGACACTTCCTCGAGGCAGCCCTCGGCGACGGCGTGACGGATGCTGTCGGACAGCTTCGGGCATGCCCGGCTGCGGCTGCTGTCGCCGCCGGAGGCACGGATCTCGGCGAAGACCGCGCACCGCTGCGTGGCCGTCGAATTCCACTGCACGGCAGTGTGTTCCGGGCCGAGCTTCTTCACCGCGACGGTGGCGTGACAGAACCGGCAGTCGACGGGTACCAGGCCGGCGGTGAGGTAGCGCTCCCTGTCGCGGCGGCTCGCTTCGCGTACCGCGGCCGCGCGCTCGGGATCGGCGGCGAAGTCCGGTGCCTTCGACCACGCGCTGCCACCGGTTCCCTCGGCGGATCCCGCGTGGTGTTCGTCGTCGTCGTGGCCGGTGAGCTGCAGCATCGAGCGAGCCAGACGGTCGACGTCCGGCGCCTGGGTCCGCTCGTCGTGCGCAGTCATCAGGACACCTCGGTGGGCTGCTCCTGCGATCGCTGCGCGGACTCCTTCGCCGCTTCCTGCGCCTTCAGGTTCTCTTCCACCTCGACGTGCCACTTCTCGTTGGCGGCCGTGGTGTCGACCTCTATCTCGAAGCGGTCGGTCATGTCCGGCGTCACGTCGGCGACGTCGACGTAGAACTGCTGGTACCAACGTCGCATCTGGTACACCGCCCCGTCTTCCTCGACGAGCAGCGGATTGTCGATCCGGGTCTTGTGCTTCCAGATCTCGACGTCCTGCATGAATCCCTTGCTGACGCCCTCGGTGAACACCCGGGCCAGCTTGTCGGAGGTCTTCTCGTCGACGCCCTTCGGCTTCTCGACGATGACGCCCCACTGCAGCACGAACGAGTCCTGGGTTACCGGGTAGTGGCAGTTGATCAGAATCGACTCGGCCTTGTATCCGCCGTAGTTGTTGTGCAGCCAGTTGATCATGAATGACGGCCCGAAGTAGGACGCCTCGGAGTCGAGGTGCGCCTCACCGTAGGTGGTGCCCATGTCGTTGATGTCGGGCCGACCGACGTTGTGCAGGTACTGACTGGCGATGTGGCCTTCGAAGACGTTCTTGAAGTACGTCGGCAGCCCGTAGTGGATGTAGAAGAAGTGCGCCATGTCGGTGACGTTGTCGATGATCTCGCGGCAGTTGCTGCCCTCGATGAGCAACGTGTGCCAGCGCCACTCGGTCCAACCGTCGTCGGCGAACTCCGGGATCTCGGGGATGCGGACCTCGGGTTGCGGCGGATTGCCCTCGGCGTCGTGCCACACGAAGAGCAGGCCGCCGCGGACGTCGGTCTCCCAGGCGCGGGTGCGTGCCAGTCGGGGGGTGCGCTTGGCGTAGGGCACCAGCTTGCACTTGCCGTCGCCGCCCCAGCGCCAGTCGTGGAACGGGCAGGCGACCGTATCGCCCTTGATCGTGCCCTGCGACAGGTTGCCGCCCATGTGCCTGCAGTAGCCGTCGAGCACCTTGACGTCGCCGTTCGAGTCGGCGAAGACCACCAGCATGGTGCCGAAGATCTCGATGCCGTGGGGCTCGCCGTCGCGGTAATCGGCCACGGGGCCGAGGCAGTGCCAGCCACGCGCATACCGGTCTGGCAGCGAGCCAGTGTCGATCTCGCGGACGCTTGCGGTTTCGGTCGTCACGGTGGGCCTCCCGTATCTGGACTTCTAACTAGAACACGTTACAGTTTTTGCCGCCTAAAGCGCAACGCAACCCAGTTCACCGGCTGTTCGCGCAAGCCCTCGTCGGGCCCACTACCTGCGGTATAACCAGTCCATGCCGCTCTACTCATTCGAGGGACGCTCACCCGTGGTCGACCCGAGCGCCTTCGTGGCGCCGACGGCGACCCTCATCGGCGACGTGCACGTCGAGGCGGGCGCATCGGTGTGGTTCAACGCGGTCCTGCGCGCCGACTTCGCCCCGATCATCATCCGGGAGGGCGCGAACGTGCAGGACGGCAGCGTGCTGCACGCTCCGCCGGGGATTCCCACCGACGTCGGCCCGCTCGCGTCGATCGCGCACTGCTGCGTGATCCACGGCGCACACATCGGCCCCGAGGCCGTGATCGCCAACCACGCCACGGTCCTCGACGGAGCCGTGATCGGCCGGCGGAGCATGGTCGCCGCCCACTCGCTGGTGATCGGCGGCACGAAGATCCCCGACGAGGTGTTCGTCACCGGGGCTCCGGCGAAGGTGCGCGGGCCCATCGCAGGCACCGGTGCGGAGCGGTGGGTCAACATGACTCCGGCGACCTACCGCGGTCTTGCCGAGCGCTACCGGAACGGCCTGGGGGAGATCCAGGAGGCGTAGTGCGGCGTGGGTGACGGCTTCTGGCGCGCGCTCTGGCGCCGAACGTGACGCCAGAGTCACGTTGGGGGCCGAATGCGACGCTGGCGTCACGCTCGCCGCGCAATTGCGGCGCGGATGCGTCGGAGGACGTCGGCAGGCTTGTCCTTCGCCGTGACGCGGATGACGATCCAGCCGGCGGCTTCGAGTTGCTCCACCCTGGCGATGTCGCGGGCGAACTGCCTCTCGTCCGTCCGATGGTGGTCGCCGTCGTACTCGACTGCGATGCGCCAGTCGCCCTCCCATCCCATGTCGACCCGCGCGATGAGGTAGCCGCGCCGGTCGTACACCGGGATCTGGGTGTGCGGCCGCGGCAGGCCGGCCTGCACGATCAGGAGCCGTAGGTAGGTCTCGCGGGGTGACTCCGCTCCCGCGTCGGCCAGATCGATGACCTTGCGGGCCTCCTGGCTCCCTCGCCGCCCGGCATGGCGCTCGGCGAGGCGCGCGACGTCCGAGAGGTCGAGGTGCGACGCACGGGCAAGCGCGTCCACCGCCGCTACTGCTTCGGTGAGCGGGTACCAGCAGGCCAGATCGAAGGCGGTGCGCGCCGGCGTGGTCACGGGGATGCCTGCCACGCTGACGACCTCGTCGGCGAGCAGGGTGTCGCCATGTACGTGCAACCCGGGCATTCGATGGCGGTTGTCGTGCAGCAGTTCGACGGGCCGCGAGTCGTCGACCCACTTGGCGCCGTGTAGCGCCGACGCGGTGAAGCCGGCGACGACGGCTCGCCGCCGCGACCACAGCCAGCCGGCCTGCGCGCGGCTGAATGGTGTGAGGTCGACGCCTGGTGGCAGGTAGACGTCCCGGAAAACGCGTGTGTAGGTGCTGCGCAACGCACTCTTGGTGACGTCGCCTCGAGTGACGGCCTCGCTGCCGATGAAGGGTTCTCGCATACCCGGACCATCCGACGCGAGACCGACAGAATCGGCCCGTGTGACGCTGGAGTCGCGGTGGCCTGTGGATGAAACGCTGGCGTCACGTTCGAGCAGCAGCGGCGGACTAGACGGGTTGCGCGCTCGCGGCAGCCTTGTCCAATTCCCAATAAGCCCGCAGCGCAACGATCTTGCCCTCGGCGTTCACGCGGTAGGTGAACACGCCTTCGGCAACGACGCGATATCCGCTCGCGACGATCACGATGTGGCCGACGTTCGCCTCCTCGTCGCCGCAGACGTAGGTCTTGTCGAAGTGGAACTCCAGTTGACTCGGGGCGATCGCCATGTCGAAGAAGCGAGCGATCGCCGCCTTGCCGTGGTGGCCGCGCCCCTCCGGGTCGAAGTGCGACGGCCCGATCGGATCCTCGACGACGGCGTCGTCGGCGAACAGCGCGAGCCACGCATCCTTGTCGCCGGCCATCGCAGCCTCCCGCGACAGCCTGCCCGCCGACGAGACGGCCGCGGTCACGATCCCGGCTTGTCGGCGCCTACCACCCACATCGAGAAGTACTGCGAGCCACCGCCGTAGGCGTGCCCGAGCGCCTTGCGCGCATTGGGCACCTGGTGGTCACCCGCCTTGCCCATCACCTG
>JAQSXQ010000351.1 GCA_029256565.1 Mycobacterium sp. | reverse complement strand
GACGCGAGCGTGAAGGGGAGCGGCCGCACCGCCGACGCACCCGCCGCGTAGTTCAGCACCGAGAACGGCACGGCGGGGATCAGCCGCATCGACAGCACGGTGGCCCAGCCCCTGGCCCGCAGACGCTTGTCGACCATGCCGACCCGGGGGTGTGACACCAGCCGATCGAGCTGCAGGCCGGCCGCTCGGACCAGGAACAGTGCCGCTACCGCGCTGATGGTGCTCGCCGCCACCGCGATGGTCACCCCGAGCAGCGGGCCGAACAGCAGCCCGGCCGACAGCGTGAACGCGGTCCGGGGGAAGGGCAGCACCGTCACCACGACGTGCGCCGCGAAGAACGCCAGCGGGAACCACGGTCCGACCGAGGTGGCCCAGTCGCGCAGCTGCACCGCGGAGGGCAAAGGCACCAGGAGCGCGATTGCGACGAGAATCACAATCGCCGTCGCGATGGCCAGCAGCTTGCGGCGCGGTACCTGGGTCGCGGTCGATGCAATTGCGCCCCGGACCGTGCGCAACGTGCTCACGACGGACTTCACGACTTCCAAGGGTACGGGGCTCCGCGCTGCCGCCCGACGCGACGCGGCCGAGCTACCCGCCAGTAGCGTCGGCCTGCTGGTTCGCGCCGTGACGCCGATCATTTAGCCTGATGGACGGTTGTCAAGTCACACGCTGCATCAGGGTCGATAGCAGGGGAGTCATCGGTGTCCGAACAGGTGTCCAGTTCGAAGCTCAGCATTGCTGAGTCGGACCGCGACCAGTGGCGTGCGGCGGTCGCCGGCGTCCTCGCGAAGAGCAGCCGCAAGGATCCCAGCGATCTCGGCGCCGAACCGGAACACCTCCTGGACTCGGAGACGTACGAGGGCTTCCCCATCCGTCCCCTGTACACGATCCTCGACTCGCAGCCCGAACCCCCACTGCCGGGCCGGTGGCCATTCGTCCGCGGCGGCGATGCCCGCCGGGACGTGAAGTCAGGATGGAAGGTCGTCGAGACGTTCCCGCTGCCGGGACAGGTGTCGGTGGACGAGGGCAACGGAGCGGTGCTCAGTGCCCTTACCGAGGGGGCCAGCGCGCTCGCCCTTCGCGTGGGTGAGCAGGGTGTGCCCGCGGCGGACCTCGACCGCCTCCTCGAAGGCGTCTTCCTCGAACTGGTGCCGGTGATACTCGAGGCGGGCGCCGACTACACCGCCGCGGCGGACGCTGTGCTTGCCCTGGTCACCGACCTCGACGACGACCGGCGCGCACGGCTGTCGATCGATCTGGGCGCAGACCCGCTGACCGCGGCGCTCACGGGTCGCGCGGCACCGTCGGTCGGCGACGTCGTGTCGACCGCGACCAAGGCGATCGGCTACGACGGCGGCGTGCGTGCCATCACGGTGGACGGGCCGACGTTCCACGGTCTCGGGGCGAGCGCGTCATGGGAGCTGGGGGCGGCGATCGCGGTCGGCGTCACCTATCTGCGTGCGTTGACCGACGGCGGCGTACCGACGTCCGATGCGTTGCGCCAGATCAGCTTCCGCTTCGCGGCCGACGACGACCAGTTCATGACCATCGCGAAACTGCGTGCGGCACGCCAACTCTGGGCGCGAGTCGCGGAGGTGGTCGGGGCGCCCGACGCCGGTGCGGCGACCGTCCACGCCGTCACCTCCATGCCGATGATGTCGCAGCGCGATCCCTGGGTGAACATGCTGCGCACCACGCTCGCCGCGTTCGCCGCGGGCGTCGGGGGAGCGGACACCGTCGGGGTGTACACCTTCGACAGCGCGATCCCCGGCGGATTGCCCGGTGTCGCAACCACGTTCGCGCGGCGCATGGCACGCAACACCCAGCTGCTGCTGCTCGAGGAGTCCCACGTCGGACGCGTCCTCGACCCCGCAGGTGGGTCGTGGTTCGTCGAAGACCTCACCCAGGCGCTGGCCGAGCAGGCGTGGGCACACTTCACCGACGTCGAGACCCGCGGCGGGTTCGACCACTCGGCCGACTACGTGACCGCCCAGATCGCCGACGTCCGCGACCGCCGTCGTGCCGACGTCGCGCACCGGCGGACGTCCGTCACCGGCGTCAACGAGTACCCGAACCTCGCGGAGGCTCCGCTGCCTGCGGACGTGCTCGCGGACTCGGAGCCGGCGGTGGTGCGCTGGGGTGCCGACTTCGAAGCGCTGCGCGACCGCTCGGACGCCTTCCTCGCCACCCATGGGTCCCGCCCCACGGCGCTGCTACTGCCGCTGGGCCCGCTCGCCGAGCACAACGTCCGGACCACGTTCGCCGCGAACCTGCTGGCATCGGGAGGCGTCCTGACCGTGAACCCCGGCACGGTGAGTGCCCCCGGCGTCGCCGCTGCGGTGGCCGAAGCGGGCGACCCCAGCGTCGTCGTCATCTGCGGCACCGACGCCCGCTACGGCGACGAGGCCGCCGAGGTGACCGAAGCCGCCCGTGCGGCCGGGGTGTCACACGTCTACCTGGCCGGTCCGGAGAAGGCGGTCGGCGAGGCCCCCGGTGGGCAGGCCTCCTCGAAGCCCGACGAGTACCTGACCGCCAAGATCGACGCGATCGCCGCGCTGTCGACCCTGCTCACCAGATTGGGGGCCTGACATGGCCGTATCCGATGTAGCCGCGTCCGACACGACGGCCACGGCCATCGCCAGCTTCGCCGACGTGCCACTGCGCGGCGAGAAGACGGGCGAGCCGGCCACTCCCGCCGCGGTGGACGCGCAGGTCGCCGAGGCCGCCGAGGCGCACGGCTACACCGCCGACCAGCTCGACTGGGCGACGCCCGAGGGCATCGACGTGAAGCCGGTGTACATCGCCGCCGACCGCGACGAGATCGTGGACGCGGGCTATCCGCTCGACGGCTTCCCCGGCGCACCGCCCTTCGTCCGCGGCCCGTACCCGACGATGTACGTCAACCAGCCGTGGACCATCCGCCAGTACGCCGGGTTCTCCACGGCCGCCGAATCGAATGCGTTCTACCGGCGCAACCTCGCCGCCGGCCAGAAGGGCCTGTCGGTGGCGTTCGACCTTGCCACCCACCGCGGCTACGACTCGGACCACCCGCGCGTCGCCGGCGACGTGGGAATGGCGGGCGTGGCGATCGACTCGATCCTCGACATGCGGCAGCTGTTCGACGGGATCGACCTGTCGACGGTGTCGGTGTCGATGACCATGAACGGCGCCGTGCTGCCGATCCTGGCGTTGTACGTCGTGGCCGCGGAGGAGCAGGGCGTGCCGCCGGAGAAGCTGGCGGGGACCATCCAGAACGACATCCTCAAGGAGTTCATGGTCCGCAACACCTACATCTATCCGCCCAAGCCGTCGATGCGGGTGATCTCCGACATCTTCGGCTACACCAGCGTGAAGATGCCGAAGTTCAACTCGATCTCCATCTCCGGCTACCACATCCAGGAGGCCGGGGCGACAGCCGATCTCGAACTCGGCTACACGCTGGCCGATGGTGTCGAGTACCTCAAGGCCGGTCTGGACGCGGGCCTCGACATCGACAAGTTCGCGCCCCGGCTGTCCTTCTTCTGGGGCATCGGGATGAACTTCTTCATGGAGGTGGCCAAGTTGCGTGCCGGCCGTCTGCTGTGGAGCGAACTCGTCGCGCAGTTCGAACCGAAGAACGAGAAGTCGCTGTCGCTGCGCACCCACTCGCAGACCTCGGGGTGGTCGCTCACCGCGCAGGATCCGTTCAACAACGTGGCACGCACCTGCATCGAGGCGATGGCCGCAACCCAAGGCCACACCCAGTCGCTGCACACCAACGCACTCGACGAGGCCCTGGCACTGCCAACGGACTTCTCGGCGCGCATCGCCCGCAACACCCAGTTGGTGCTGCAGCAGGAGTCGGGCACCACGCGACCGATCGACCCGTGGGGTGGCT
This sequence comes from Mycobacterium sp., assembly GCA_029256565.1. GTDB lineage: Bacteria > Actinomycetota > Actinomycetes > Mycobacteriales > Mycobacteriaceae > Mycobacterium. The sequence continues at coordinate 1 of JAQSXQ010000351.1, read as the reverse complement.
C